>JABDFW010000030.1 GCA_013286305.1 Bacteroidota bacterium | reverse complement strand
CTTCAACTACATCGTTAACCGTAACAGTACCTGCAGGTGCAGCTTATGGGCCCGTAAGTGTTACAACGGCTAACACTACAGGCTATTCTTCCGGGTTCTTCACTCCCACATACAGTAATGGCGATTACATTCTTGGCAAAAACTCGTTTGCAGGGCCGCAGCAAACAACAGCCCCGGGCAGCTATTTGATAAAAGCGGCTGATCTTGATGGCGACGGAAAGCTTGATGTTGCCGGTTTTCTGGACTACACTATCGGTGATGGAGGGCGTTTTTCAATTTTCCGTAATACAACATCGGGTGGTAATATTTCATTTGCAGGCCCAACTAATTATAGTATATCTGCGTCTGTGGATAATATGCCGGTAATTGCAGATTTTAACGGTGACGGCAAACTTGATATAGTGGATGTGGGCGACTACCAAAACATGCAGGTGTTTACCAACAATTCAACTCCTGGTACCATAGCATTTACCGCAGGCGCTAATTATACAATAGCCCCTTACGCATTTGAAGCAGAAGCCGGCGATATTGACGGCGATGGCAAACCCGATTTAATAGTAGTGAACAATAACTCTGGCGGCAGCACCATTAAAGTGTTTAGAAATACCAGCTCTGCATCAACCATATCATTTGCAACACCGGAAGCTATTTCTGACGATTACAACCTTCACGACACCATTGGCCAGAGTACCACCATAGGCCATGCTTTTGGCCAGCTGACAATAGCCGTTGCTGATTTTAACGGTGACGGAAAAATCGACATTTTAGCCTGCGATATAGCGGCTGACAACCTTGTAATATTAAAAAATACAAGCCTGCCCGGCCAGTTTTCTTTTGGCCAGACGCTAATGGCGCTGGACAATACACAGACAAGGCCTGAAAGGGTTATTGCCGGTGATTTTAATGGTGACGGGCTGCCCGACATTGCAGTTGCTTATCTTAACAGCAGCAAAATATCCCTGTTTGTTAATACCAGTACTTCAGGCGGCAATATTAGTTTTGGAAGCAGGATAGATTTTGTGGCCCCCGCCGGCGGTATAAAAGATTTAGCTGCCGCCGATATAAATGGTGATGGAAAAATTGACCTTGCCGGCGCAGTGGATGGTTATTTGTATGTAATGCTAAATAATACTACCGGTGGCACGGTTAATTTTAGCGCGTATGGGCCTTACCCCGCAAATCTCGGGATTAATGCATATAGTTTGGCCGTGGGTGATTTAGACGGAGATGGCAAGCCAGACGTGGCAATGGCTGCCGCCGGTAATCTGTTAGCGGTTTTTAAAAACCAGCCCGGGCTGCCGCATATATCATCATTCACGCCAGACAGCCTTGCCATTGATTCTGTTATCACCATCAAAGGCGCAAACTTATCACACGTAACTACCGTAAAACTCGGAGGCGTTGCGCCAAAATCATTCACTGTGGTTAACGACTCAACTATTACAGCAGTAACAAACGTTAACAGCTATATCTCAAGTTATGTATATGTTGCAAACAGCCTCGGCGCCGATTCACTTCATGGGTTTACCTATTTACCGCCGCCAGCCTTATTCTCCGCTGACCCTAATATAGGTTATGTAAACACCATCGTTACGCTTAACGGGCAATTTTTAACAAATACGCGCTCGGTAAAATTCGGGAATATTGAAGCCCGTGAGTTTGATGTACAAACCGACGATCAAATATACGCTTACCCCAGCGCAGCGGGTGGCACCGGCCAGATAACGGTAACTACAAACGCCGGCACCGCATCAATACCTTTTACTTTCGTTTACCCGCCTTCAATAACATCGTTCTCGCCTGCGTCCGGCGGCTATGGCGACACGATAATTGTTAAGGGCCACAATTTTATAGCAGTCAAGGCGGTAAATCCTAATTACTATACCCCGCTCAGCTTTACGGTACTTGATTCAACCACCATACGGGTGATAGTAAATGATGGCTACGGAAGCGGGCCCATATATGTAGAAAATATGGCGGGGACTGCATTGAGTGCAGGCAATTTTACCTTCCTGTATCCCTCCGCAACCATAACTGGCCCCGCTAAGGTTTGCACAACCAACGGCGCGGCTTACATAACACTTACTGGCTTCCGTGGTAAACTCCCCTTCTCATTTGGCTATATTATAAACGGCGATTACAACAACCCCTATTACCCTCAAAGTGGCCCAAATAATTCAACATACAAAATTACCGTGCCAACAACACCAGGTACTTACAATTATCTATTGAATTACGTATCCGATGCTAATAATAACACTGTATATCCGTCAAGCGCCCTCACAGTGTTGGTTGGCTCACCGGTAACAAGCACTACCAATTTGGCGGTATGCACTAATGCATTGCCCTTTAACTGGAACGGTGTCAGTTGTGATAGCGCCGGTACCTACACCGTGCACCTAACCAGCGCGGCAGGCTGCGATTCTGCTGCAAAACTTATTTTAACATTGTTGCCAAGCCCATCTGCTGCATATTCGGCAACAAAATATGCTGCCTGCGTAGGCCAGCATATCAATACTACAGTTACTGCCAGCGGTGGCACTGCGCCATACAAGTACAGCCTTGACAGTATTAATTACCAGTCGTCAAATGTGTTCAGCGTAACCCCGGGCACATACCACGCAATAGTTAAAGATACTGCGGGGTGCACGGCCGCTTCCAACACCATAACCATTACTGCGCCGGCTACACCGCTAAGCCTTTCACTTACCGCCTCTACAAATTGTGCGGGCAATAACGACACCATTAGAGCCACACCAGCCGGCAGCTATGGCAATTATAAGTACAGCATAAACAATGGCGTAACCTACCAGGCCAGCAACATATTTACGGGCCTTGATACGGGCGCCAAAAAAGTGTTTGTGAAAGATGCAGGCGGTTGCACAGCCAACAAAACAATAACCATTGCCGCATTATCGGCTACCTATACTGCAAGCAAAACCCTTTTGTGTTATAACGCCCATGAAGTCACCACTGCCAAAGGCTTAAACGGCAAAACGCCTTACCAGTTTAGTTTGGATAGTATTACGTACCAAACAACGGCCAGCTTTACCGTGGGCGCGGGTACCTACACCGTTACGGTTAAGGATGCCAGGGGTTGTACTGCAAAATCAAACACGGTGGTAATTAAGCAAAATGCATCAGCGCTTGCCATGCTGCTAACCAAAAAAGATGTGTCCTGTATGGGCGGCAGCGATGGCAGTATTACCGCTACCCTGTCAGGCGGCTGTAACAGCGGCTATAAATACAGCTTTGACAGTGGTGCATATAGTACCGCAAATATATTCACCGGGTTAAAAGCGGGTGTATATACCATTGCCGGCAAAGATTCCATCGGCTGTGCCGTTACTAAAAATATAACCGTTAACCAATCAACTACGTCGTGCCTGGGGCTTGGCGATCTGTCACCGTACAATAAATCAGCAGGCGGCCAGGCGGCAAACATTAAAGTGCATGTATTGCCCAACCCAAGCCTTGCAGATTTTAAACTTACCATTGAAGGCGGAGATGACAGGCACACGGTAGAAATAATAGTAATTGATATGCTTGGCAAAACCATTTACCACACCAGGGGCAGCGTGAATGATAACTTTAGCTTCGGCAAAAACTTTACAGCAGGTATCTATATTGCTAAAGTATTGAATGGCAGAAATGTGCAGATCGTTAAACTGGTAAAAGGGTAATTGACGACAATAATAAGGCGAGTGGGTAAAGGGGTTAATGAAGCCCCCGCCCTAAAGGGAGTTATGAAGAAGAAGGTTGACCGCTAAACCCGCATCGTCATTACGAAGTTTTTCTCAGGGCTTTGTGGGTAGCAAAACTGTGGTAATCTCATTGAGTTAAAAGGGCCGTTGGCTAAGCGTAAGATAATAAACACACTTAATAATTCCGTGCAGTGCTGGCGTTTAGTTATACGCGGCTCCTACGGAGCCGAAGAAAGCCCTCACACTCTTATGCTATAAACACGTAGCCCCGCGGCGGGGCTGAATACACGAGGCTACTTTGCAATAATGAGCATGTTTTTGGTTTTGCTGCAGAGCAGCACCGTGTTTATAGAAGTGACATGTACATTTTTTCCCCCGGCTCCGTAGGTGCCGCGTAAATATATAGCCCGGCAATAGCATGTTTAATACCCGCAGGATTCCGAAATTTTGGAAGGGGATGTTATAAAAAATTTCGTATGGCAGAACCGTTCGGATAGCGCTCTTAACCTTATTGATTTGCTACGAAGAGCAGAGGAAATGTTTAAAAAATAAGGTTTATTGTAACAAAAGCTAAAAAACTTAGTCGAATACTTGGACATATCGAAAACAAATGGTATATTGACATGTGATAGCGACGCTTTAGAGGTAGTGCCTGCGAGTTGATGCTGGAAAAAGATTGTAGCCTCTTTTAAATGTTTTTACCATATGAAAAAAATATCAGTTAACGGTTTAGTTGAGTTTAGAAAGAAATCAAATAGAGCGAAAAAGACATTCGTAGAAAAAATTAAATCTAATAAAGTTGAAACTCCCTCTGAAAGCGGTGGCAACTATTGGGTAAGCAGTTTAAGTGCCGTTTGCAACTCATATAAAACAGGTTCCTTTGATACGATTGATGAGAAGATTGACGAATTACAAAAAAAGTTAGATGACACGGAAGCTACACGTACAAAAAATATGTACAAACGAAATATTTCAATTCTTCAGAAATATAAGAGTATAGATTTGAAAAAGCTGCGCCCGGGTGGAAAATTATCTTTTCTTAAAAAGTCTACAGGTAATCCGTTGTTAACTATCAAAGGATTACAAATAGAAGCTAAGCCTAGCCATATTTACACATTTGGAAAGAAAGAAGAAGAACAAATTGGAGCAATTTGGTTTATTATAAAAAAAGACGGGTACCGCATTGATGAAGTCGGTATGTTTTGCGATATGTTATACAGGTTCCTTAAGCACAACTATGTAAAAAAATATCAGTTACTTCTACAGAATTGCCTAGCGGTTGATATCCTGAGCAGTCAAGTTATAAACTATTCTGAGATTGAAGATGGGACTGTTTCTCAAATCTTGAATGCGACATTGGATGAAATCAATAGGCTTATGTGATATAGAGATAACGGTCCGCTCTTAGGCTTATTGGTTTGCTGCGAAAAGCAGTGGGAAGCTAACCCTTCGAATAGTGGATGTCTATAGATATCTTATGGCAACCATTGTTAATATATTGGTTCAATTTTATTACTTTGCGTTGTTGTGCTAATTTCTGATAATATTCTATTAAAATATAAATACATTTAGGCTAATATATTATTCAATATTAGTTAACTCTTTCATATGCCGAAAATTGAACGTCAGTTGCAGGGTACATTAAACACAATTTTTACAGAATTAATTAAAGAGAAAGGATTAGAAGGAAGAGTTCAACCTTATGCAACACTGGAAGAAAATCGAGCTGACATAACCTTGAAAAGTAAAAATGGGAAGCCGATTTTCTTTATTGAACTTAAAGACCCAACAGCAAAAGATGGTAAGAGTGTATTTGATAGTGGAGTATTGATACGCGAAGTAGAACGAGCACAACGAATAGAAATAAAATATTTCGGAAATTGCAATTTTTTGGCCTGTGCCTTCTTCGATAAAGATAAGCTTTATGAAAAAGTAAGTGTGAATGAAGGTTTTTTTACATTGCAAGATATTTTTCGGCTTGCTGAAAGTTATTCTCCAACTAAAGAAATAGAAAATAAGCTACGCGCAATTGCCAATTTTTATTTAGAAAGGGCGCTTGAAATACTAGACAGGAAAACAATCAAGTTTAGCCCTCTTGATGAGCTTTTTATTTTCAAAATCCAAAAACTTATTGAAGTATATGCCTATCCAATAAGCAATACGGTTTGGGGCAAATATAAAAGTAACAAAATATTTGAGAAAGAAATCACGCGATACGCCCAAAGTCAATTATGGAATAAGCCTGCCACTTTTGAAGAAATAGAAAATCTTACTCATATTGGTGTTTTGATGCTAATATCCAAGCTCATTTTTTATAAAACTTATGTTGATAATCAGACTTGGCATGAATTACATCCAATGAAAGTGCCCAGCCATATAGATACTCCTGGCGATTTGGAAGAGCTTATATGGAAATATTTTGAAACATTTCAAGAAATTACAGGAAATTTTGAACTTCTTATTGGCGAACGTTCAGACGTTATTTTCAAAATCCCGTTTGTCAGTGATGCCGTTATTGATTTAGTAAAAGAAATTCTTGACACAGGAGATCATTATAATTTTAGTAATATCCCTTTTGATATTATTGGAAGAATTTTTGAGGAGCTTATTCGTGAAGATGAGCGACATAAGTTAGGCCAATACTTTACGCCCCCGCATGTCATTGACTTGATAAATTCGTTTGCCATTCACAAAAGTGATGATAAGGTTTTTGACCCGTCTTGTGGCTCAGGAACTTTTTTGGTACGTGCATATGAAAGAAAAAAACTTTTGTGTGCCAAAGAAGATAAAGGTGCACGTCATGAAATTCTTCTTAATGAGATTTATGGAAATGATTTATCAGGTTACCCTGCCTACTTGAGTATGCTTAACCTTGCAATACGCAATACAAGGAAACCTAGTTATCCTAGAATTGTTAATAAAGATTTTTTCGCGATCACAGAAACTATAAATATTCTATTGCACAATCAGCAAGGAGAATTGGAAAAAAAACCTTTGCCCAAATTCGATGCGATTATTGGCAACCCTCCTTACACAAGGCAGGAAGATATTGGAACAATGCATGGTACAGTTAGTAAGGCAAAAATTCAAACACTAATCAAACGAGAGTGTGGTTTTGAGCCTTCTTTGCGCACTTCTATTTATGTTTACTTTTTTTATCACGCAAGTATTTTTTTAAAAGAACGAGGTTATATCGCTTTTATCTGTCAAAACAGTTGGTTAGATACCGGTTATGGCATTGAGTTACAACGTTATTTACTACGTAATTACGAGATTGTTGCCATTATGGATAGTGAAGTTGAACGTTTTTTCCCATCCGCTTCTGTAAATACTACTATTGTAATTGTGCGTAAGCAAAGAAATGAAGATATACGAAATGAAAACACTGTAAAGTTTATTTACTTTACCTCGACTTTAGCAAATTCCATAAAGAATTATAAAGGGATAGATAAGCTCCATGATATTATACAATTCACAAATGAAAATAAGACAGACAATTGTTTTCGTTTAAACTGCGTTCAACAGGATATTCTTCCAAAATTCACTAAGTGGGGGCAGTTCTTGAAAGCACCAAAAATTTATTTTGATATAATGGAGAGGGGAGTCTCAAAATTTGTTCCCTTAAAGCAACTGGCTGTTATAAAGTTTGGGATTAAAACAGGTTGCAACGAATTTTTTGTCCTAAAAGATGTGACAGATAAACTTCAAGATTCAATTTTGCAAGCATTAGTATACAATCCTGATGGATTAGATTCAATTAAAAATGTAACCCAAAAGAAATTAAGAGTGGTTCAAAATGGTTTCAATGAGCTGTGGTTGATAGAAACTAATTTTTTGAAACCTATGCTTACAAGTCCTAAGGACGTAAGCGATTATTCCGTTGTTCCATCTAAATTGAAATATTCATTTCTTTTGGTCCATGAAGACAAAAATGAGTTGAAAAAAAATTTCCCTTACATATTCTCCTACATTTCTTATGCAGAGAAAAAAAATATTCATCATGCGAGCACTTTAGCCAACAGAAATAAATGGTACGATGTTGGTGTAAAATTACTGCCGTCCTTATCTTTTAATTATATAATAAATGATTTTGGAAGAACTTATTTTGTGAAAGCATTCGCAATTAATAATTTTCATAATATTTTCCCAGCAAAAAATGCAAAATCAATTTGGCTTTATATGAACTCAACAATTAGTTGGCTAATTCAACAGCTAAATATGCGAAGTAATTTGGGCGATGGCGCCGGGAAAATTGAAAAATATGAGTTGGAAGATTTTATGATCCCAAATATTGATTTAGAAGGTTTAGAAATTGACCTTGGCGAAACTAAAAATTATAAGGAAGAATTGGGGAATTTAGAAAGCTTAAAAACTGTAAATCCAGAAAGACTAAAACTAGATAGCGCAATTCTTGAAGCTATTGGCTTCAAAAACAAAAAAGAGAGGGAAGAAATTCTATTTGAATTGTATAAAGCTACTTACCAATTAATAAATGCACGAATACTTAAGGCTCAAAGTTTAAAAGGAGTAAAAGCTCAACGTAACAAGGTTGAGTTTAGTGTTTATTTAGAACAATTAAAAGAACTGCTGATAGAAGGAAGTTATGATGCAAAAAATACATTTAAGTTTGCTAAGCAATTAGAAAAACTTGCTCGTGAAATTTCATCTGAAAGTAAACTACAAAAGAAAATTCTTGATGCTTATTGGAAAGAAAAATTTGGAGAACTTTTTAATGAAAAATTGATAGCTCAACAAGAGCAAATCAAATTGTTTTAGATTTAATGCTCAAGCTCTCCCTCCGCACTCCGTAGTATTGTAAAACAAAAGCTTTGCGCTATCCTTTGAGTTAGCCTTGCGCTCTAAGGATTTCTTGATGAAAGCCAGTCTGTGACTGGAATTTAAAGAGCCAATGCCCAAATAAACGGATAGCCCCGCCGCGGCGGGCAAAATAATATGCTCAACTATTTTTTCTACAAATAGGTAGTCCTGCCACGGCGGGCATATATAAGCGAATAAGTATTGCAGCAGGCAAGAGATAGCAGCCACACTCCTAAAATCTAAATCTTTTGTTTGAATTAACAATAGGAAGAATGATGCCTAAAACTATTGCAAAACGTACTGCAGTTTCCCAGTCAACCGTTGCGCCTTTATGAAGCAACAGGTTCCATAAAAAGCTTACCACTAAAGTTACCACCAGCGTTATTACAAATACTTTAATAAACCCGGTTACATTTTTTTTAATATCCATTTTCAACCTCCTGTTTATATTTTAAATTATTTTTTGCACTGTTCTGATATATGTGAATAGTCACTTAAACCAATATTCTCTAAAGATATACTTTAATGGGTAACTACCAGAATGGTTCTTTCAGGTGGGAATTGAGCATTTAGCCGCGGCTTATACACCACGCATTGAGTTACAAACATTTCACTAAAATAATTAGCATTTTATTTGGAAACACCGGTAATATTTTGTAAATTGTAACTATGTTTAAAAATGCATTATGGGAAAAGCGAATACAGTGTTGTTGGCCAGGCGACAAAAACAGCCGTAAGCGCCGCACGTATTATAATTTAAAGGCATATCCGTACAAAAACATCGTCATTGGCGTGCCATTGTACGGATGCAGTGGTTGGTTAGTAAATGCAGAGTTGTTTTTGTTCTAATTCGAGTAACCTGCCTGCCGATGGCAGGTTCGCCACAATTTATATTACCAGGAATTCGTGTAATTCGTTTAATTAGCCCTAATTCGTGTTAAAAAAAATTCGTGTTACCCCAACTGGTGCAGGTCTCCTCTAAGAAAATACGGCGCCTGCATCATCCACTATTATTTTTTCTTTCTTAGTGTTATTTGCATCCGGTGTCAAACGCGATACCACCGCTAACAAAATAAAACCCACTGCGGCAGCAACTGCGCGAACAGGCCACCAATCGGGATATGGAATAATTTTGTGTAATCCAAAAAGTGGGTCGCCGCCGCCAAACCTCAGCAGGAACGAAACAACAAATGCGGCAATTGAACCGGCCCTGTTTGTTTTGGGATCAAAAAGCACCATCACAAGCTGCGGGAAAAGCAGCACAAAAACCAGGTCGCTTGTAAAAAACCATAGGGCCTGCACGCTCTCCACTTTAAGCGCCATCCAGGTGGCAGCAATGCCCAGCGCGATGACGGAGATGCGTACTACACGCTGCACCCTGTCAATCGCTGCCTTTGGAGATATCAGTTTCAGGTACCAGTTCCAGGTAAACATAGACCCTGCTGAAAGTATCGATGAACTGAAACTTGAGGTTACCGCGCCAACAATGGCCACCAGCCCAAGAATACCCACCCAGTATGGAACAAGTTCGTGGAACATAAAGGGAACGGCCATCGTTGGGTTGGCAAGGCTGCCTTTATAATATACAACCGCTACAATGCCAAGCAGCAGGGGTGGAACTGTTAACAGAATGGTGAGTATACCCGCGATAATGGATTGCTTTCGCGCCCCGTTAGGTGTTTTAGAAGATAGTACCCGTTGAAAATAGCAGTTCCATGGGATGCCGCCCAACACCAGCATAGCAGTGGTGTCCCACCAGGATGTGATGCCCCCGGTATTCCAAAAACTGTTGGCATGTACAGGTGGTATAAAGCCTGCCGCCGCACCCTTTGCTGCCTGGTATTGCTCCCATGCAGACTTTAGCCCCCCAACGTGTTGAAAAACGAACGGCAACGCAATGATAAGCCCAATGGGGATCAATAGAAGCTGGAACGCATCGGTATAGGCAACAGCCCACATACCGCCAAGCATGGTATAAAAAGTTACAATAACTGCTGACAAGAGAATGGAAGAAGTAAGGTCCATGTTAAGTACGACCCCGAATGTTGCCCCGATGGCTACAAGAAGCTCTGCGCTCCAAAACACTTCGCCTAATAATGCAGGCAGGGAGAGGACGGCTGCCCATTTTTTACCAAACCGCTCCTCAAACGGATCAATAAGCGTTGTATAGCCGCGCTTCCGCATGATCTTCGCAAAGAAGATACCTCCCAGCACCAGGCTTAACCCGAAACCAACACCGCCCTGTATTGCCGATGCCATGCTGTTAAATGCCCCTTCAGCCGTGCCAAGAATATAGCCGCCATCAACCCAGGTAGCGGTCATAGTCATGATGGCCAGCCAAACAGGTACCCCGCGGCCTGCAAGTATCATTTCTGCTGCAGAGCCCTTCTTCACCTTACGCGATGCAAGCCACCCGATGAGGATAAAAACCGCGTACATCATAAATATGATGCATACCCCTCCCCAATCTACCTTATTGTTCATATTCTTTTATTTGCGGATTGATAGTTTTGATTGCTTGCATGGCATAGTGAATGCCGAAAATATTTTTATCACTGCATGCATGGCTTAATGAAGTTAATTTTTTATTTACACAAGAAGCTGTTTAGAATTTTAAATATGCAAATACATCCCGTACATGGGGCCAATCGCACATTCTTCAATTAACCCGGGACTTTAAGGCCAATGTCATTTAATAAAGGGAATTTATTTATAGACTAATAGGTTTTTATTAAACCCCGTTGGGGTTCTAAGCCATTCTAAATTCTTACTTCCCGAATTTCATTCGGGGCTATTCAAATTCAACCCTTGCAGGGTTAGAAGAAATACCAAATGTTTAATATTACATAAATAGTAACCCCAACGGGGTTAAATTTAAATAGCCCCGGATTTTATCCGGGGTTGCAAGTAAAATCGCCTCACGAACCCTGTAAGGGGTTCAATAATCAAACAACTAAATATCATTTTCATTTATAGCCCTCAGCACTTTACAGGGATTGCCGGCAGCTACCACATTGGCCGGGATATTTTTAGTTACCACGCTGCCTGCGCCTATTACCGTATTATCGCCTATTGTTACACCGGGCAGTATAACTGAATTGCCTCCTATCCATACATTATTGCCGATAGTTACAGGGCGGCAATATTCAAGGGCGGCCCTGCGGCGTTCTGGGTTAAAAGCGTGATTAACTGTATAGATACTGACATTTGGCGCAAGCAGCACATCATTGCCAAAGCGAACAGGCGCTTCATCAAGAATAACACAGTTAAAGTTGGAAAAAAAGTTTTCGCCTAGGTGAATATTATAACCGTATTCAACAAAAAACGGTGATTCTATCAAAAATTTTTGCCCGGTGGAACCAAGCACCTCCTTAATGATCTTATTCCGTTCTTCCAGGTTTGAAGGCGCCAAATTATTCAGGTCAAACATTTTGTCTTTTGCCCACGCCCTTTCTTCAACCAATTCGGTAACGTATGCATCATACAATTCGCCGGCCGCCATTTTTTCCTTTTCTGTTTTCATAAATGCAATATTGCTTTCTCCAAAAATATTACATTCAAAGTTGTTTTCTTTGATTATGCTGTAAAGCTTAAGAGATAATAACTACAAACTCTAACAAAAATCATCACTTGTTTAACACAAATGTTAAGTAATTGCAAAACAGTATGCTATACCTTAAATTGGTTAACTACGAAGCATACCGTTTACCGATATTATAATACCTTCCATCGATACTATTGATGATTTACTAAAAATGCAAAAAAGTCCAATCAAAAGATAAATATATTTGAAACCTATCACTAAAATTGTAAGCATGAAGTTAGCCAACTGTTTTATCGCAGCTACCCTCCTATTTGCCTTGTGCAGTAAAACCGCAGATGCGGGCTCAACAAAGAAAGAACGACACCTGTATGTGTCTCACTTTGAGAATGTGCTGGGTACTTCGATGGACCTGAAGATAGCCGCAGCTTCGGAAGACAATGCATCGCTAGCTGAAACCGCTGCCAAAAATGAGATCGGCAGGCTGGGCAGCATCCTCAGCGCTTACGATCCCTCCAGCGAGTTCAGCGCATGGCTTAAAACATCCGGCCAACCGGTACACGTATCACCGGAATTGTTTGAAGTGCTTAATCTTTTTGATGAATGGAGAATAAGTACCAATGGCGCGCTGGATGCATCTGCCGAAGTAGTTACAAAACTATGGAAAGCATCTGCCGCCAAAAACAGAGTGCCCACTCAGGAAGAACTAAACGAGGCTGTAGCCGGAGTAAAACAACAGCACTGGAAACTTGACCCCGTCGCACACACGGCAACCCATCTTAGCAATGCGCCTTTAATGTTAAACTCGTTTGCAAAAAGTTATATCATAAAACATGCAGCCGCCGCAGCCATGGCTTTGAACGGCGTAAAGGCCATTGTGGTAAATATTGGCGGCGACCTGGTGGTATCCGGCAATATGGTTGAGCCGGTAGCAATAAGCGACCCAAAAGATAATGCAGAGAACAGTGCGCCGATTGACAACCTTTTAATTGGCAATAAGGCTGTAGCCACCAGCGGAAATTACCGCCGCGGTGAAATGATCGGTGGCCACTGGTATTCGCATATTGTAGATCCGCGCACAGGCCAGCCTTCAGATAACATCATCAGCGCTACCGTAGTAGCCCCTAATGCAACCGACGCGGGCGCACTTGCAACTGCCTTTAATGTGCTTAGCCCCGCAGAAAGCGTTATGCTGGCAGCAGGCTATCCGGGCATTGAATACCTGATCATCACAAAAGAAGGGCAGCGTATTGAAAGCAAAGGATGGGCTGCGTTAAAAGCACCTGCGATAAAACAACCGCAACCCGCAAAAGATGTTTATAATGGCGCAGGCAACCGCTCCGATGCGTATGAGTTGGTGGTTAACCTGGAGATAAACCTGCAGCAGCAATCATTTGCCAAAAGGCCTTATGTAGCCGTATGGATAGAGGATGAAAACCACGCACCGGTAAGAACGATTGCTTTGTGGCATGAGAGGGATAAATACCTTGACGAACTGAAATCATGGTTTCTTAAATACAGGGGGCGCTACAGCAGCGACCAGTCATTTTTAGGAGCTTCTGTTTCAAGCGCTACGCGCTCAGCAGGCAAGTACACGGTGAAATGGGATGGTAAGGATGATAACGGCAACGTAGTTAAACCCGGCACTTATACCATAAAAATTGAGGCAGCAAGAGAGCATGGCACGTATCAGCTGATGCGCCAGGTAGTGGAATGTAATACAACACCCCAACAATTTAATTTACCAGGAAATGTGGAGATCGCATCAGCGTCCGTTGAGTACAGAAAAAAGTCCGAATAGTTCCTTTTGGAAACGCAGGCTACCAAGGCTGTCGCGCTGGTTGCATATTTACCTTTCCATGGTAAGTTTTGCCATCATATTTTTCTTTGCGGTAACCGGGTTAACCTTAAACCATGCAGATAAATTTGGCGGGCAGGTGCGTACCACGCAGGGCAAAGGCAAACTGAATGTAAACTGGGTAAAGGTTGCAGATACCGCCAAAATAGCGAAGCTGGATATAGTGGAGTATATTCGAAATACACACGGCATACACGCGGCATTGGCTGATTTCAGGATTGATGATGAGCAGTGCACCGCTTCGTTTAAAGGGCCGGGTTATGCCGCCGACGTATTTATAAACCGTGATAACGGAACGTATGAACTGCAGGAAACAAGTGCGGGTTTTGTGGGTGTTATCAACGACCTGCACAAGGGCAGGGATGCAGGGCCTGTATGGTCTGTGTTTATAGATGTTTCCGCTATATTAATGTCGCTGGTTTCGCTAACGGGTATGATATTGATACTTTACCTGAAACGCAAAAGGGCAGCGGGCCTTATTGTAGCGGCGCTTGGATTACTGCTGGCATACATTATTTATGTAATTGGGGTTAAATAAAAACGAACGTTATGCAATTAAAGCAATTTGGCAGGCTTGTGGCTGTTTGCTGCATCACCTTGCTGGCGGCAATACAGGCTAATGCACAAGAAGGCGGCAACGCGTCAGAAACACCCAAAGAGATAAGCCTTTCGCCTAAGCAATTAAAAGCGTATGAAGGCATCTTTCAAAGTGCGCAGAACAAAGAGATGAATGTGCAGTTTACGGCTGACAGCAATTCGCTTGACGCCAAATTACTTTGGAACGGCGGCCAGATACGCATTTTCCCGCAGTCGGAACTGGCGTTTTTTTCAAAAGAAGGGGAACGGGTTTCGTTAACTTTTGTAAAAGGTACAGACGGAACGATAACACAGGTTAATGTTGGCGGCAACGGGTTGTGGAACAGGGTAAATAATTACAAGCCGCTTACTAAACAGGAGATACCCCATACACCTGAACAGCTAAAGATATACGAAGGGTTGTATGAAAATGCCAGTAATAACGGCATGTACCTGCAGTTTACGGAGAAAGATAATATGCTGGTGCTAAAGCAACAATGGGACGGCCAGCAGGTACAGTTTGTGCCGGACTCTGCCTGGCGTTTTTTTAATAAACAGCAACTGATGTTTACCCTCGACTTTAAAAAAGACGCAAATGGAAACGTGACGAAAGTTGTAGCGTTTGGAAGGGATGTGTGGAATAAAACAAAACCGGCACATTATACACATGGCGACCTGAAAGCCTTTGAGGGAAAATACCAGCTAAAAGTTGATAATGATGACCTGATTCAAATAAGCGCATCGGGCGACAACCTGGTGGTTAAACAACTCTGGGATGGTAAAGAAACCATTGTAAACCCTATGGCAGAGCTTTATTTTTATAATGCCGCCGAAAACTATCCGCTAAAGTTTACCAAGAGCACAGATGGCACTATTACGCAGGCAACCGCATTAAACGGTGATGAGTTTGAGAGGATAAAGAAATGATCTGATTTACAAGGCCAGTAATTTTATTCAATTTAAAAAGGCCGCCTTTGCAGGCAGCCTCTTCATGGCCAAAGGCCAACAGATTATTTGGAGCAGGCCGGCTAACAAACATTAACCGGGGGTGCCCATGAACTATCTGTGGATATCATGAATACCTCCTTTTCTTTGGTGAGAAATAAAGTTAGGAAATATTTACATTCTTCGCAGATTAACATAATAAATGGTTTTGCAGTATTGGAGGAGGCCGCCAAGATCATCGATCGGACGGGAATCTGCGGTATGATTGGCACAACACTATAGAAAACAAAA
The DNA here is from genome assembly GCA_013286305.1 of Bacteroidota bacterium. Lineage (GTDB taxonomy): Bacteria > Bacteroidota > Bacteroidia > Chitinophagales > Chitinophagaceae > JABDFW01. Next base: position 20,391 of record JABDFW010000030.1, on the reverse strand, counting down.
TGCAGGCAATTTCGTTTATCGGGGTAGCCCTTACAGGGCAAAACCAAGCGGTTAAATTATTTTTTCCACAAACAGGTAGCACCTACGGCGCATATATAAGCGAGTGAGTGGGGCGATTTGGCTTTTTTGTCATCAGCCATCTGTCAACTTCTTCCTAAACGACTTATTGACTAATGACTTAATGACTCTTCCTGTCATCTGTCAACTTCTTCCTAAATGACTTATTGACTAATGACCCAATGACTTCACCTTCTGTCGACTTCTGCCTAAATGACTTATTGACTAATTACTCAATGACTTTTCTTCCTGTCATCTCCCATCTGTCATCTGTCAACTTACCTTGTCTCATCATCACCTTTTAATTGTGCTGTTCAACCCCATTGAAAATAATTTCTTACGTAGGTTTGTGGTACAAAACTTCTTCACTAAAAAAACATCCAGAGTGATGCTACAAAATAAAACAGCAGTTATATATGGAGCAGGCGGCTCGTTGGGCGGCGCTGTTGCCAAAGCCTTTGCTGCCAGCGGCGTAAAAGTATTTTTAACGGGCCGCAATATTGGCTCCGTGCAAAAAGTTGCGGATGAGATAGCCGCGGATGGCGGCACCGCTTATGCAGATGAGGTGGACTCATTAGATGAGAAAGCGGTGAATGATCATCTCGCTAAAGTTGTGCAACAGGCGGGAACAGTTGACATTTCATTCAATGCCGCGGCATGCAACGTTGTTCAGAATTTACCTATGACGGAGATAGCCGTGGATGATTTTATGCTGCCTGTTACCTTTATGACGAAAACGAGGTTTATCACCGCCATTGCTGCGGGTAAGATAATGATGAAGCAAGGTTCAGGCGTTATTTTATCGCTAACGGCAACGCCGGGTGGCATAGGCTATCCTTTTACAGCCGGCTTTGCGCCTGCATGCGCCGCCATAGAAAGCTTTTCGCGAAACCTTGCTGCAGAACTGGGGATATATGGCGTACGGGTGGTGAATATTCGCTCGGCCGGTTCGCCGGATTCACAGGTATTTAAAGACGCTATCGTGGCCAACAGCAAAGCGATGGAGCCCATACTTCGGAATATGGAAAACGATACGATGCTTAAAAAACTTCCGCTGATGGAAGATATCACCAATGTGGCGGTGTTCCTTTCATCTCACCTGGCAGGCAAAATAACAGGCGTTACGGTTGATGTAACCTGCGGAACTACTGCAGGGTTAAATTACCGTGCGTCTGCAGGTGGCTTTTAGTATGGTAAAGAAACTTCTGCCTATAGCAAATGATGCCACAACAAAAGCCTTTATCAGCTTCTTAATTCGTGTAATTCGTCTTCATTCGTGTTAGCCTTTAATTCGTGTCACTAAAATCGTAATACAATGCAGCTGCGCCAAGTATGCCGCTGTTCTCCAATTCAGATGATTCTATAGTGAGCCGCTCAATGGATTTACCATAGGCGAATGTTTTGATGCGCTGCCACATGGTATCTTTAAAATAAGGATAAGCAAACCGAACAGAGCCGCCAAAGATGATGAGAGAGGGATCGTAGGTGTACATGATCATCTTGATGGCATTGCCGAGATGAGTACCCATTTCAGCATACAATTGCAAAGCTTTCGCATCGCCCTGCTTTGCATTGTTAAATACGGTTTCACCATCCAACTGGTACACGTTGCCAAAGAACTGGCCGCTGGCATAATATTCATACACATGGTCGAGATACTCAACCATACCAAACTCCCCTGCGCCGCAATTGGGGCCTGCATACAAGTGCTTATTGATGATGATACCCGCGCCAAGCCCGGTGCCAATGGTTAGGCCGATCATGTTGGTGCTGTTCCTGCCTTTGCCAAAATGGTATTCACCTAAGGCAAAACAGTTGGCGTCGTTGTTTACCAGCACGGGAATATGATAACGTGCCTCGAGTAATTTTTTTAGTTGCACTTCCTTCCACGAAGGGATGTACTGCACATCATATACAATGCCTTCATCAATATCCACCACCCCGGGCACGCCAATACCGATGGCGGAAACGCCGTCATCAATCAAACGGTCAACTACGCCATACACGTCATCCAAAACTTCTTCAGCAGTTCCTGCACTTTTTATGCGGTTTGATGTTAGCTTATCAATGGTATCCCCGTTTACAAGGCCGCCGCGTATGTTGGTTGCGCCAAGATCGATGCCTATGATTTTTTTATCGTTCATTTGATGTGGTTGTGTTTTATTGCTCAGTAAAGGTAGAGGTGCTGAAGGGAGTGACACCCGCATGAATGACCAGTCGGGCAGGCAAGGATGTTCAATAGAATTACAAAGTTGGTTAAATAAAATTCATCGAGCTTCCCAATCAGACGGAGGCCGTCAGACTGGGCACAACAAGCCTCTAATCTTCAACTGACTTATTTGCCCTAAACAAATCCCTTATAGGCGTTTTTGAAACAGCATTGTTTACCAAGGGTTTTGCCCACATGCCCATGCTGAATAAATAGCCCAATGTTATATACACTAAAAACATAGCTGTTCTTAAACCGGTGTAATCTGAAATAACACCGATAACTGCAGGCACAACAGCCCCGCCAATGATACCGGTGCAAAGAATACCCGCCAAAGAACCATGATGTTTTGGAACAGAATTTAACCCCAGCGAAATAACAATTGACCACATGACAGACGCAAAAAAACCACACATAGGAAATGCGTAGATGGCAACCTGTGTTGGGCCGAACAAAGCGGCAGTAAGGCTTATAGCAGCGCCTATAACAAACACCATTAGCAGCTTACGGCTATCGAATATCTTTAGCAATACAAGCCCGAGAAGGCAGCCTATTGTCATGAACAGCCAAAAGTTGCCCACAGCGGCCGCACCGGTTGTTTCAGGGCTTTGGCCGTGATATGTTTGCAGGAATTTTGATATCCAGTTTGCAATACCCTGCTCAGTACCAACATAGGTGAATGTGCCAAAAAAATACAGATAGGTATAACGGTTGCGCAACAGTTCTTTAAAATTTGCCATGGTGCCCATTCGCTCATCATCCTTCAGCTCTACCTTAGGGAATTTTATTGCCCCTATTACCACTATCATCAACAACACCACTACAGCAAACACCCAATAAAGCGACACCCATTCAAGTTTAACCGGTACAACTTTATTTAGCACATCAAGCAAAGCATTGTGATTGGCAGTATGAATATTTTGAACAAGATAACTGTATAACCACGGACTGAGGAATGAAGCCAACCCGAAGAATACCTGTGCCAGTACAGAATTAAATGCAAAATGCTCTTCACCACCGGCAGCACGCAGCAAGGGATTGATGACTACCTGCAGCATAGCCATGCCTAAGCCTATAATGAATAACGACATTAAAGCAATGGTAAAGCTTGTAAAAAAAGCAAAGATGATAGCGCCTCCAAATGCAAGCGCAAAAGCGAATATGAGTACAAATTTTTCGCTGAATTTTTCAATCAATATACCGGCTGGTATTGACATAACCCCATAAGCCACAAAAAAAGAGAAAGGCAAAAAACCCGCAAGCCCAAGACTTAACTTAAAGCTGTCAATAATATTCGGAACCAGCGGCCCAAGGATATTTGTAAGAAAAGAGATAACAAAAAATATAAGCATTACAAGAGCAACAATCAGCGGTTGTTTTTTACTTTTCATAATGGAGGAGAGGAGTTGGTAATGAAAGGTAAATCTATGTACATTTTACAGATTATGAAACGGATTTTTTGGGTGGTACAGGTTTTATGTTCCATAGGAACATTTGGTTGGTAGCAGTGGTGACAAACCTGAATAACAGTCGTTCCATCGGAACGTTTGGTGCTCTTTAGATAAAAAAAAAGATTAGCACCATGCTTTCCTACGGAACGCCGATACAGCCTTGGTAACTTTTATCTACCCACGAAATGTTCCTATGGAACATAATGCTTCAATAGTGTTACTGAGGCCTTAGCGACAAATAACAAATTAAACCCAACCTATGATCCGCTATTCATTTTAGGGTAACCTTTATCCAGCCAATCCGTTTTTATGTTATGCTCTAAATTCAACAGTTTATAGTTGGTGAACCCGGCCTGCTTTAATGCATCTATGGCGGGGCGCACATTTGGGCAATGTTCAAACGGGCAGCAGCCGCAATAAATTACAAGAGAGGTATTTTTAGGTAAGCCGCCTAACGATTTTTTAAATTTGGCAAGATTGGCGTCATCATTGGCAGGGCCGATATTGACGGAGCCGGGGATTACTGCGCCGGGGCCTACACAAAATATAACCGGTACATCTTTATGGTTTTGTAAGGCTTGCGCCAGGGTTGATGGCTGCATCAATTGATCGCTTGTCCAGTTAATTGGTTTTTGTGCAAATAAAGACAGGCTTAGCAATACAAGGCCAGCTGATAAAATACATCTCAACATTTTCATATTCTTAGTTTATTTAAAAGAATCCAAAGTTAACCAATACAACAATTTGTGTGGGTATTAATTGTTGTACGCTTTCTGCAACGTCGTTTAGTAATAGAGGATAAAACTGAACGTGATAGCGAGTCTGGTCAGATAGCCACAGCGCATGCCATCCCCCATGGCCAATGAGGCGCTTCGCTATGACGATGTTTATTTTTCAATTTCTATATCTCTCTACATACACGTACTCAATATTTCAATCGCTTTATCCTGTTCTTTTAAATTCAGCGATGCAAACCCCAGCCTGCTTGCATTGTATTCAGCATTGGTATTGTATATTCTGCCATCGCTCATTAATAACCCTTTCTTTGCAGCCCGTTCTGCTACCAGTTTCAGGTCAACCTTGTTAAACTTCGTCCATACTGACATTCCTCCATCTGGTATTTTAAAAGAAATATGGCTGCCCATCTTCTCTTTTAATAAGGCGCAAAAATGATCGCGGCGTTCATGATAAAGCTTTACCACTTTTTTAATATGCCTTTCAATCGTACCATTTCTGTATAGCCCGGCAATAGCCACTTCCATCATGCTGTCGCCCTGCCAGTCTATCGTCCTTCTTAAGTGTGATACTGTATTGATAAAGTTCTCGGGCGCAACCATAAACCCCACTCTCGTTGCCGGAACAAGCGTTTTACTAAGCGTACCAATATAAATAACATTGCCATGGTTATCGAGGCTTGCCATGGGCAATACCGGGTTACTAGTGTAATGAAAATCATAATCGTAATCATCTTCTATTATCGCGAATTTATAGTTAGCCGCCAGTTCAAGCAGGCGGATGCGCCTTTCAGGTATCAATGTTACGGTGGTGGGGTGATGGTGGTGTGGAATAACATACAACAATCGTATTTTTTTCTTTTTACAAATGGCTTCAATCTTATCTACATCAATTCCATATTCATCAACCGGCACGCGGTTTAGAATTGCACCGGCTTGTTGAAAAGTGATGTTAGCCGCAAAATAGCTGGGCTCCCCTACTATCACATTATCCCCCGGCTTAATTAATAGGTGAGCAGCAAGGTAAATGCCCATTTGCGCGCCTTTGGTTATAAGTATATTCTCCGCCGATATAGGCAAACCCCTTGTATCACTAAGAAATGAAGACAGCGTTTCGCGTAAATAAAGCGCACCTTTTGCGCTGCCATACATATTATACTTTTTAAAGGCACCCTGCTTTGCAACACTTCTTAATTCCCGTATGTAAAATTCTGAGGGTGCAAGCCGCACATCAGGAAACCCGTCATTAATAACCAGTTTGCCGGGTGGAGGAAAATTGGATGGCCCAAACGGTGCAAAGCGTTTTTCATCAATAGAAAAGATCGTCTTTACAGGATACTTTGCCAAAGGTTCTACATTCTTTATCCTGGTAGGTTTTATCTCAGGGAGGTCTTTCACCACAAAAGTGCCTTTACGGGGTATCATTTCAATCCAGCCCTGTGCCAGCAACTCACCATAAGCGGCAAGCATGGTTTTACGGTGTACCTGTAAAATACCTGCCAGCTCGCGGCTGCCGGGCAGCTTTAAACCCCTGCGCAAAGAACCGCGGCGGATATTATGAATGATGGCATTGGACACCTGCAAATAAATGGCGGTATCCGAGGTTTTATCTATAGTGATAAGTTCTTTTATCGCAATCATAGCTGGACTATTTAATTTATTGTAACTGGACTATACAAGTAGTCCAATAAAGATAGAAATTTGTTGAAACAAACAAGATGAAAAAATACCAAGATATTGCGATACTACTGCTAAGGCTGGCAACAGCGGCCAACTTTTTATCGCCCGTTGCAGACCGGTTTGGGCTTTGGGGCAAAGCGGGTGGCTGGGGCAACTGGAAAAACTTTATGGCTTATGCTGCACAGGTAAATTCATTTGCGCCTGCAGGTGTCATACCATTTTTAGCAGTTGCTGCAACTACGCTCGAAATAGCCTTGCCCGTTTTGCTGATCATCGGTTATAAAACAAGGTGGGCTGCTTTGGGCTCCGCTGTTCTTACGTTTTCTTTCGCATTAGCCATGACCTATTCCTTTGGTATAAAGTCCCCATTGGATTATGCAGTGTTTGTTGATTGCACCTCCGCATTACTGCTGGCCACCATGCCCCGGTACCGCTGGAGCCTTGATGAATTATTACTTAAAAAATAAAATACACACATGAAAAAGAGAATGAACATTGATGCCGCAGAGCCACGTATTTATAAGGCCATGGCAGAATCTGACAAACAGGTAAACGCTTTTACATTTGACCCCAAACTTAAAGAGCTGATAAGAATTAGGGCTTCGCAGATCAACGGCTGTGGATACTGCATTAATTACCACACAAAAGATGCAAGAGCACTGGGTGAAACCGAACAAAGGCTCTATGCATTAAGCGCCTGGTGGGAAACGCCATTTTTTACAGAAGAAGAGCAGGCCGTTTTAAAGTTGACGGAAGAGGTAACGAACATATCCCAGCATGGGGTCTCAGATGAAGTATTTAACAAGGCGCATTCCCTATTGGGCGAGCAAAAGCTTGCACAGGTAATTTTTGCCATCGTTACTATTAATAGCTGGAACCGTATTGCGATCTCTATGCACATGGTTGCAGAGGTTGATTAAAAACTTCGCCTCATCCCCTATCCCCCCGTCCGACCGATCATCCGGGCGGGCTTCTCCTCGCGGAGAAGGGATGGAGGAGAACATGAAGGAGAGCAATATTTATAATTTGCATATCAACATGTGATGGCCCTGCTATGACGATGATTTTCAAATTTTGCCATGACTAATTATCAAATTTTTAAACAGCTTCATCAGCAGGAGAGCCGCTTTTAATAGGCAATGCCTGGAATGTTGCCAGCGCCAAAATATGTGAAAGAGCGGGTATTAAAGCCATAGGCACCTCAAGCGCGGCAATAGCAAATTCATTGGGATATGAGGATGGTGAAAAAATACCTTTTGCTGAACTACTTTACGTGGTGGAACGAATAATAAGAAATATAAAGATCCCTTTATCGGTTGATATTGAAACAGGTTATGGCAGCAGTGATGCTGAAATATTTGAGAATATTGCAAGCCTTTATAAGCTTGGAGTTGTCGGTATAAATATAGAGGACTCTTCAAAAACATCTGCAGGTGAATTAATACCTGTAGATGTTTTTGCTGCGAGGATAAATTACCTGAAGACAAAAATGCAGGAGCATAATATATGCATCTTCATTAATGCCAGGACGGATGCCTTTTTATTAAACCTTTGTAACCCGCTACAGGAAACCCTCCGAAGGATAACCGCCCTCGGGCAGGCCGGCGCGGGCGGTATTTTTATACCATTTATTGAAGATGAGAACGATATACGAAAAGTGGTTGCTGTCACTACGCTGCCGGTAAATATCATGACTGTTGCCGGCCTGCCATCGTTGGAAATTTTATCGGCTATTGGTGTAAAACGGATAAGCATGGGCAACTTTTTGTATAACACAGTGTACAACAGCATGGAGGGCCGTTTACGAAAAGTTATTGGTAACGGATCGTTTGACGCACTGTTCTGATCATCCTCAGTCAAGTATCAAATTTGTCTTCAGGGGTCTATTGCCTTATACACTGTGTACCCGGCAAAACTCCTACATTTGTTTCATGAAGCTTAAATTCATTTTACCGGGCATCCTTTTATGTGCCGCTGTTTCGTCATTCGCACAAAATGCCGGGAGTATTGTAGGTGTTGGCAAACAGGTTGACCCATACCATTACCAATCTGTAAAATCTGTTACTTATAACAAGGCTTGTGTTGCAAGCGCACACCCTATTGCAAGCGAAGTAGGGCTTGTTATTATGCGCAAAGGTGGTAATGCTTTTGATGCGATGATAGCCACGCAGCTAACGCTGGCAGTAGTATATCCCGATGCAGGTAATCTTGGCGGGGGCGGTTTTTTAACAGCAAGGAGAAGTGATGGCAAATTAATAACCATTGATTTTCGTGAAACAGCTTCATCACAGGCAACAAGGGATATGTACCTTGATAAAAATGGCAACGCGCAATTAAATCTTTCACAGGACGGGCATTTATCTTCAGGCGTGCCGGGCACGGTTGCAGGTTTGTTTGCCATTCATAAATATGCGAAGCTGCCGTTCAGCGAACTGATACAACCAGCTATTGACCTTGCTGAAAATGGCTATGCTATTTCTGCGCGGGCGGCAAGAGAACTCAACAGCCTTAAAAATGAATTTTTGAAATACAACACAAAGCCCACAGCCTTTGTAAAAAGCGATCCCTGGAAAGAAGGCGACACATTATACCAGCCTGAGCTTGCCGCTACCCTTAAGCGTATAAGGGATCATGGCGCCAAGGGGTTTTATGAGGGGGAAACAGCCAAACTGATTGTGGAAGAAATGAAACGCGGCAACGGGATTTTAAATTATGATGATCTTAAAAATTATGTAGCTAAAGAACGCCCCCCCATAACATTCAGTTACCGTGGGTATGAGATCGTAAGCTTTCCACCGCCAAGCAGCGGTGGCCTGCTGATAGCTGAAATGCTTAAGATGATTGAAAAATATCCTATGAGCAGTTATGGATTTGAATCGGTAAAAAGCACGCAATTGATGATAGAAGTGGAGCGCCGCGCGTATGCAGACAGGGCGCAGCACATGGGCGATCCCGATTTTTGGAAAGTGCCTGAAAAAACCCTGATGAGTGATGCTTACCTTGCTGAAAGAATGAAAGATTATGACCCGTCACACGCGTCAAAAAGTGAAAACATAACAGCCGGTGTGGTGCACGAAAGCGACCAAACCACCCACATAAGCATTATTGATGAAGAAGGAAATATGACAGCCGTAACCACCACGCTTAACAACAGTTATGGTAGCAAAACAGTGGTGGGCGGCGCAGGGTTTTTCCTGAACGATGAGATGGACGATTTTAGCGTAAAGCCTGGTGTGCCCAATATGTTTGGCGCGGTTGGCGGCGATGCCAATGCAATAGCTCCGGGCAAAAGAATGCTCAGCTCCATGACGCCTACATTAGTGTTGAAAAATGGCAAACCTTTTATGGTTGTTGGCACGCCGGGCGGAACAACGATTTGCACATCCGTATTTCAAAGTATTGTGGATGTGATTGATTATAATATGAGTGCTGCAGATGCTGTTAATAAACCAAAGTTTCACCACCAATGGCTGCCGGATGAAGTGGTCATTGAAAAAGGGTTTTCGCCCGACGTTAAAGATGCCCTGGAAAAAATGGGTTATACTTGTAAAAACCGGGGCGCCATAGGCCGGACAGAGTTGATAAAAATTTTACCTGACGGTAAACGTGAAGCTGCTGCAGACTCCCGCGGCGATGATAGCCTCGCGGGATACTGATATGGTCTTAGTCAATAAGGAAGAAGTTAGTGGTGATCAATTATATATCCTTGTTACTATGGACTATCGGCCTTGGACTATGGATTTTTCTATTAACTATGAACTAAACAACAACATATAACTTAAACGCATTATGAGAAAACAAATAGCAGCAGCCAACTGGAAAATGAATTTAACACTTCAACAGGCAGAACAATTACTTGATAATGTTATAAGCAGGCCATACAATTTAACCGGCCACCAGCAGGTGGTGTTTGCAGTACCGTTTCCTTATCTTGCCATGGCGCAGGAAAAAGTAAAGCATCTGCAGCATATATTTGTTGCTGCGCAAAACTGTTACAGCAAAAAATCGGGCGCTTACACCGGCGAAGTATCTGTTGAAATGCTTCAATCACTTGGTATTGAGTTTGTAGTGATAGGCCACTCAGAACGCAGGGAATATTTTGCCGAGAGTAATAAATTCCTGGCTGATAAATTAGATATTTGCCTTGAATACCGCATCACACCTATATTCTGCTGTGGCGAACCTTTAAATATCCGGGAAGCAGGTACGCAAAACGAATATGTAGCAAAACAACTTGAAGATTCTCTATTTCACCTGGATGAAGAAGCTTTGCAAAAAATAGTGATCGCCTATGAACCTATATGGGCTATCGGTACAGGTAAAACAGCCACCAGTGCACAGGCACAGGAAATACAGGCTTACCTGCGCTCGGTATTGGCGTCAAAATATGGAAGCCAGGTAGCTGAAAACATTTCTATATTATATGGTGGCAGCGTAAAAGCAAGCAATGCCAAAGAGCTTTTTTCCCAGCCTGATGTGGATGGCGGTTTAGTTGGCGGGGCATCATTAATAGCTGATGAGTTTGCCGCTATTATTAATGCGCTTAAATAAGTAAACGTGCATAATGAATTTTAAAAAATTATTGGCGCAAAGCCTTATATGGAGAAGCTTGTATTTTGCTTCTATGTTGCTGGTGAATATTTTTCTTTCCCGGTTTTTAAAAGCATCAGGTGCAGGCAGCCTGTATTATCTTACTAATATTTTCTCTCTTATACAGCTATTGCTGAGTTTAAGCCTTGAATCCGGTATTACCTTCTTTGCGTCGGGAAAGATCATCCCATATAATAAACTACTGTGGTTGTCTGTAGCATGGAGCTTTATAATAGGCTTGTCTATTTTTATCTTCACTTTTTTATACCTGTTCTATGTAAAGCATAGTCCCGCAGAAATGATCATGTCCTACAGTTTTTTTGTTGTTTGTTATACAACGGGGTTATTGCTTACTAATTATTGCTCGGTTCTATTTTATGCACAGGGCAATTTTTTCCTGTCAAATTTTATTCTTATCCTGCTTAATATCGCTTTTACCTGTACCATTCCTTTTAGCAACAATTCATCAAATGCTTCCTTTACCAACATCGTTTTATACCGCTACTTTTCGGTATTTTTTATCCAGGGTGTTTTTTTAGCTATTGCCTTCATCATTAAAAATAAAAGCTGGCAGCAATTTGCCATACCTTCTATTAAGGAATTGACAAGGCTGGGCAGGTATTCCCTTATTGCTTTAGCCGCAAATGTTATTTTCTTTCTTGTTTACCGCGTGGATTACTGGTTTGTTCACAACAGCCCTGTTTGTACCAGCAGCGATCTTGGAAATTATATCCAGGTTTCTAAACTGGGTCAATTATTACTGATCGTTCCTCAAATTATTGCAAGTGTGATTTTTCCAAAATCAGCCAGCGGTGCAGACAGGCTTGAGCTAAATGCATCGGTAATGACAATAGCCAGGCTATTATCACAGTTTTTTTTATTTATCCTTGTAATTACCGCTGTGTTTGGAAAGCAGATATTTATACTTGTTTTTGGGGAAACTTTTGACCGCATGCAGCTTCCTTTTATAATTATACTACCCGGTATCTTTTGCCTTTCTGTATTGGCTTTGTTATCAGCTTATTTTTCGGGCAAAGGAAATTTAAGAGTAAATGTGGCAGGTGCTTCTGTTGCTTTGATAGTAGTGATAACAGGCGACTATTTTTTTGTACCGGTATATGGAATAATTGCTGCGGCAACTGTTAGTGCTGTGGGGTATTTTGTTAACCTGTTATATTCCTTACTCCAGTTCTATAAAGATTATTCAATAAGCTGGGTTGATTTTTTTAAATGGAAAAGAAATGATTATTATTGGCTGATATCATTGCTTACCGGAAAATAATGAATGTATGGTGCAGGCGCTTTGGCTTACAAGCTGGTATCCTAATAAACTGGACGCGTTGAATGGCGATTTTATCCAGCGCCATGCCAGGGCCACTTCAAAATTTTGTACTGTACATGTAATACATCTTGAGGCTGACAAACAAAATGTGGTGACTCAAATATCAGAGGTCTCAGTTTCAAAAAAAGGTAATCTTACGGAAGTGATCGTTTTGTATAAGTTGTTCAGGCATATTCCTTTTGCCGGCAAATTCTTCTCCTATCTGCGTTACAGTTCACTTTTTAAGAAGTATATCAAAGAATATATACAACAGCATGGCAAGCCCGATATTGTGCATGTGCATATACCCATGAAGGCAGGCCTGCTGGCGCTTTGGATAAAGAAAAAGTATCATATTCCTTATATAGTAACAGAGCATTGGGCGATTTATAACAATAAAGCGCCGGATGCTTTTTTAACCCGGAATTTTGTCTTCAAATACCTCACCAAAAAAATATTAAAGCAGGCTGCACTGTTCACACCCGTTAGCGGTGATCTTGGTAAAGCGGTTAAAAATATGGTTATTAATATTCCATTTACGGTAATACCAAATGTGGCTGATACTACCCTTTTTTATTACGACAGATCATCTAAGCGTAGTAATGACGTATTTGTTTTTTTTCATGCATCAACACTTAAGTATCAAAAAAACCCTGAGGGTATATTAAGGACTTATAAACAATTTGCAGATATTTATCCTAAATCAAAACTTATCATCGCTGGTCCTGCGGAAAATTTATTAAGGCAATACGCATCGTCCTTAGCCATTTCTCCCTCAAATATTGAATTTACCGGTTGGCTAACCTACGACGAAGTTGCCGGGAAAATGAAATTGTTCGATGCCTTTGTTATGTTCAGCCGTTATGAAAACCTGCCTTGTGTTATTATTGAGGCGCTTTGCTGCGGCCTGCCCGTAATATCTACAGATACAGGAGGTATAAAAGAAGTTATCAATAATTCCAATGGCATTTTGGTTAATATGGAAGATGAAAAAGCACTTTTAGCAGCCATGATTCAAGTGTATAAGCATAAAGCTGAAATTAACAGGAGTATTATTTCTGAAAAGGCTATCAGCGAATTTTCTTATGACGTTATAGGAAAAAAAATTGTTTCAGCTTATGAAAAGGTGATTACGAATATGTAAACATGTTTTTTTGGTAAATGATGAGCAGCATAATAAATATTAATATAAAAAAATAAATGTAATAGTTTATATAATTATTAAATACCATATACTGCTTGCGCTTTTTATTGGTGGTAAGTTCTCTTTCCCGGCTATCATACACCCTAAAAAAGCTTACAAGAAATGCAGCTATATCAAACCCTTTGTTACTAACCGTAAGTATTATTTTAAGGAATAAAGCAATAAATGCAAGTACATACAATACAGGCATACACTTATGAATAAACTCAATTATATAATCCATTTTTCTGAAGGGATTTTTCAGGAGCGATTATGCAAATATTTGTTTTCAAAAGGGGGGTAAAACTTCATATATGCATGCTGGTCGATAAAGTACTAAGATAAAATATTATTCATTAATTACATCGTTAAGCAATGATTATCTTTGCGGCATTATGGATCATATTAGAAATTTTTGCATAATTGCGCACATAGATCACGGGAAAAGTACATTAGCAGACCGTTTATTAGAACACACACACACTATTGGTGAACGCGACATGATGAACCAGGTTCTGGATGACATGGACCTGGAAAGAGAAAAAGGCATAACCATTAAAAGCCACGCTATACAAATGCAGTATAGCTACAATAACCAGGCATATATTTTTAACCTTATTGATACCCCCGGCCACGTTGATTTCAGTTACGAGGTAAGCCGGGCTTTAGCCGCCTGCGAAGGCGCCTTATTATTGGTAGATGCCACACAGGGCATACAGGCGCAAACAATAAGCAATCTTTACCTGGCGATAGATAATGACCTTGAAATCATCCCCGTTATCAATAAAATTGATATGGACGGGGCAATGATACCCGAAGTGATGGACCAGATAATTGAACTTATTGGCTGTAAGGAAGAAGATATTTTGTTAGCGAGCGGAAAAACCGGTGTTGGCGTAGAAGAAATCCTACAGGCTATTGTAAAAAGGATACCTGCCCCAACCGGCAATCCTGAAGCACCTCTGCAGGCATTGATATTCGACAGTGTTTTTAACGGCTTTCGCGGCATTATTGCCTATTACCGTGTGTTCAACGGCGTTATTAAAAAAGGCGATAAGATAAAATTTATTTCTGCCGATGCCGAATACCAGGCTGATGAAGTGGGTATTTTAAAATTAGGCCTTGAACCAAGAAATGAAGTGAAAACGGGTGATGTAGGTTATATTATAACTGGTATTAAGAATGCAAAAGAGGTAAGGGTTGGCGATACCATAACCTTAGCAAATAACCCGGGCGTTGCTGTAAAGGAATTTGTTGAAGTAAAGCCCATGGTATTTGCGGGGATATTTCCTGTACAAACGGAGGATTTCTCAGAATTGCGGGAATGTATGGATAAGCTGCAATTGAACGATGCATCACTTGTGTATGAAATAGAAACCTCGCAGGCATTGGGATTTGGTTTCAGATGCGGCTTTCTTGGATTGCTGCACATGGAAATAATACAGGAGCGTTTAGAGCGGGAATTTAACCAAACGGTTATTACCACCGTCCCCAACGTTAGTTTTACAGCATATTCGTCCCGTGGTGAGAAGATCATTGTGAACAACCCCGCTGAAATGCCCGACCCTACAAAAATTGACAGGATTGAAGAACCTTTTATACGTGCACAAATAATTACCCTGCCCGATTATATCGGCAATATCATGACCTTATGTTTGGGCAAACGGGGTATTCTTATCAATCAAAGCTATTTAACCACTACCCGCGTTGAGCTTGTATTTGAAATGCCCCTAACCGAGATAGTGTTTGATTTTTATGATAAGCTAAAAAGCAACACCCGTGGTTATGCATCCTTTGACTACACCCCTATTGGCTACCGTGAAGCAGACATCGTTAAAATGGATATTCTGTTGAATGGCGACAAGGTGGATGCATTAAGTGCATTGATACACAGGGGCCGTTCGCAGGATTTTGGAAGAAAGCTATGCGAAAAACTTAAGGAGCTATTGCCACGCCAGCAATTTTTAATAGTTATACAGGCCGCTATTGGCGCCAAGATCATCGCCCGCGAAAATATAAGCGCCATGCGTAAAGATGTTACCGCCAAATGTTATGGCGGCGATATAAGCCGTAAACGCAAACTATTGGAAAAGCAAAAAGAAGGCAAGAAAAGAATGAGGCAAATTGGCAATGTGGAAATACCCCAGGAAGCCTTTCTTGCGGTGCTTAAGCTGGACTAAGTACTAGTCCATGGTCGATAGTCCATTGTCCATAGCAAGAAGAGCTCTGATAGTTTATAGGTTGCTATTTATCAGAGATTATGTAAAAAATTAGGGATGACAACTTTTAAAAGACGCTATTCCTTATTTTTTATACCCATGAATTAGAACGTTCTTGCTATGGGCCATGGACCATGGACTACGCCCCCTACCTCCATAAACTTGCCGGGTACTCGCCTGACTTTACCAGCGCATCAATGCTTGCCTGTACTATAGGCGCATCTTCTTTATAGGTAACTCCAAACCATTTGGCAGATGTGGGTATCATTTCAATCACGCCCAAACCGGATTTTATAAAACGGTCTGCCATGGTTGGTATTAAAAATTCAGCTTTAAGGTTATGAATATTTTTTTCGAGGAATGTGTGAAACTCTCTTTCGCACATTTCAATATAAGAAGGTGCAAAGCAGAAGAAGTTCATACTCACTTTGGTGCTTTCCGGCAACTCAGTCAGCACATCGTTTTCTTCAAACACTATCTTGTCCTCTTTCCTGTATATTTTTAAACGCTCTGTTACACCTGCCATTTCATTCTTATCGTTGGTAGCAATAACGCCGCGGCTAACACTTCCGTTTTCACTTAAGGTATTCGCAAGTTCGTATCCCAGTACCGCCATTGTTCTGTCATCACATTTTTCCACCACAAATTTATATGCTTTTATAAAAGCATCCTTTCCATAAAAGTCATCTGCATTAATTACAGCAAAAGGTTCGTTCACTGTTCCCTTACAGCAAAGCACCGCATGGGCTGTGCCCCAGGGCTTAACCCTGTCTGCAGGAATTTCTATATCGCCAACAAAAGAGCTAAGGCTTTGATAAACATAGGCCGTTTCAATCTTGCCTTTTAGTTTTGGTTCAAATATGGCTTTAAAGTTATCTGCAAAATCTTCCCTTATAATAAAAACAACCTTTTTAAAACCCGCCTCTACAGCATCATAAATGGAATAGTCCATAATAGTTTCACCTGAAGGCCCGAAAGATTGTGTTTGTTTCATACTACCATAACGGCTGGCCATACCGGCTGCGAGAATAACAAGTGTAGGTTGCATTAACTTTGTTTTTTGTTATAGGATATTTTGCAATATTAAATTTATATAATGTGTTTACAAAATATGCCGGATCTTAAAAACGTAAATATACATTCAATAAAAGCAAATTGGTTGCCAAATGCCACAACGCTGGATGTTTTACGATTAGATAATATTCATCCTGTTGTAAGCGGTAACAAATGGTTTAAATTAAAATATTACCTGGCAGATGCAAGGCAACAACAATATAAAACGGTTGCAACTTTTGGGGGCGCTTATTCCAATCACATAATAGCCACGGCTTATGCCTGCAAAGAAAATGGTTTTAAAAGCATTGGCATAATACGCGGCGAAAAGCCTGCGCAATTATCGGGCACATTGTTAAGCGCTGCTGAATACAGCATGCAGTTGCAATTTGTTACCCGCGATGCCTTTAAAAATAAAGAACTGCTAAAACAGCAATTCAGCAACACATACTGGATTGATGAGGGCGGTTATGGAAGCTTAGGGGCAACTGGTGCAGGCGAGATACTTAGCATAGTTGACAAGGTGGAAAATTATTCCCACATTGTTTGTGCTGTTGGAACAGGCACTATGTTTGCCGGGCTTATAAACAGCATAAAAGAACATCAAAGAGCTATTGGTATAAGTGTTTTAAAAAATAACTATTCAATTCATAACGAAGTGGTGCAATTATTACATGATCCCGGCTATGCCGGCCGGTTCACTATCTTTCATGACTATCATTTTGGCGGGTATGCCAAACATCCTGCTGAACTAATTGCTTTTATGAACGATGCCTGGCATAAATACCAATTGCCTACTGATATTGTTTATACTGCCAAAACATTTTATGCCGTGCGGCAATTAATTACCCGGCATATTATACCGCAGGGCAGCAACGTTTTAATGATACACAGCGGCGGCCTGCAGGGTAACACCCCGTTACAAAAAGGAGTGTTACCATTTTAATAACAGCATGGCTCTTATATTTGCAAACTAAATAACAACGGTTAGCGATGTTTAAACTTGTTATAACGATCATTCTTGCAACATTTATTTTGCAGGCAGGCGCTCAAAATGCATTGCCGGATTTTTCAGTTGACAACCTCGGTAAGAACCGTACCCGCATTTTTTGGGCCAATCCGTTTGGCGACGGGTTAATACAGTTGAACGTGCAGGCCAGCTACGACAGCGTAAGATACTTCAGGACCATTTTTAGCTCACCATCGCCGCAACTGCCTGAAAATGGGTATGTTGACAGCAAAGGCGTGCCGGGCGTAATGTATTATCGCATATTTTATGTTTTACCCGGCGGCGCATATTATTTTACAAAGTCGAAGACGATCAACACCGGGTTTGCCAGCGCAACCGATATACAGAACATGGACCCTAACGCTGTTATTACAGTAAGGGATGATAATACCATTGTTGCTCACCTGCAGCCGGAAGAGTTTAAAAAATTCCGCGATTCTATCGTGTCTAAAACTAAGGACAGCCTTTTTGCCATAAACAGTACCGAAGTTTTACTTAAATATTACAAGCCGGTTTATTATTACCAATCTTCCCAATATGTAGTTATAAACCCCGAAGGTTTTGCCGAAATAAAACTGCCTGACGCCAAAACAAAAAAATATAAAATAATATTTTTTGATACCGATGGCTCGCGCCTGTTCATTATTAATAAAATCAGCGATACCGACCTGGTGATGGATAAAACCAATTTTTTACATGCCGGATGGTTCTTTTTTGAATTGTATGAAAATGATAAGCTGATAGAAAAGAATAAAATATTCCTGCAAAATGATTTTTAAAGAAACCTATCCCGCATCATTCCATTTCCACTTCAAACACCTTTTCAAAATTGTGCTTTAGCTTTTGCTTTACCTCATCCAGGGGCAGCGTATGGCCAAGTTCTTTTGCCAGCGATGTTACCTGCTTATTTTGAATACCGCAGGGGATAATAAAATTGAAATAATCAAGGTTTGTGTTTACGTTAAAGGCAAACCCATGCATAGTTACCCAGCGGCTGCAGCGTATGCCCATGGCGCAGATCTTACGCTCCTTGCCCTTAATAGTGGTATCAAGCCACACACCCGTTTCGCCGGGGCTCCTCTCCCCTTTTAGCCCATATTCCGCCATAGTAAGGATGATCACTTCTTCCAGGCTGCGCAGGTACCAGCCAAGATCGGTTTTAAAATGCTCGAGGTCTAATATCGGGTAGCCAACTATTTGTTCGGGGCCATGAAAGGTAATATCGCCGCCACGGTTTATTCTATAAAATTCAATGCCTTTTTTTGCAAGTTCCTGCTCATTCAGCAGCACATTGCTGGTTTTGCCATTGGTGCCGAGGGTATAAACCGGCGGATGTTCTACAAATAAAAGATAGTCTGCAGTTGAAGGCTGAGGTTGATTGCCGGTAGTATTTTTTACCAGTTGTTTTGCAGAAACGGTTTGCTGCAACAACTCAGCCTGGTAATCCCACACTTCTTTATAAGGCTTCAACCCAAGATCACGGAAGTTCAGCTTCTTCATTAAGGCAAAATTACACGAATTAAAATTTACCACGAATTAAGACGAATTGATCGAATTACACGAATTGAATCTTACCACGAAGTAAACCTTACCACGAATTAAGGCGAGCTTGCGCGAACCTGCCTTCGGCAGACAGGTTACACGAATTAAAAACAAAGCAACCATCAACTTTACTTTACCAATCAACCTTGTCTTTACCAATCACCTACCCTTCACTTATGGCAACAAAAAGGAGGGTGAGGGGTACCTTCACATAATTTCACGCATGGAGGGTGTTTTTTCACCAAGTTCTACTACTGCCAGGCAACCAATCAACCCTCTTACTAATAAATTATCCTCCTGCGGGACAACTTTCGTTTGCCAGCTTTACAGTTGTACGCCAATGACTGCGTTTTTGTAAAGCTATTTTGTCTGAACCACGATTTTGAGAGATTTATGGGATTGTAAGATTGAATGCCTGAAGCTTTATGCTTATGCTACACTCTTTCAGGGTCTCATACATAAAACGTAAGGCTTGATCTTTTCCAAACCGTACACAACCGTACAAATAATGACATTTTTTTTGTTTTTTATCCGTCTTTTTAGCAAATCCGCCAATGCAAAATAACCTATGACTTTATGCCAAAACATAGCTGTAATTTACTAAAGAAAATTGGGATTACCAAAGGAATAGCTAAATTTTTTGGCAGAATTTCTATGCTATTTTAGGCAATGTTCCACGCTCAACTAAGATAATTAGTAGCCAGAATACGGAGCCTGCTACTCCTTACCCGATATAAGCCTTTTCAGCAACTCGTCTTTTTTATTCCTGGAGATAAAAATATGGGCGCCGTCGCTCATAACAAGATAGCCGCCATCGCCTTTTACATATTTTTCTACTTCATCAAGGTTCACAAGAAAAGAACGGTGTACACGGATGAAGGGATGTTCTTCAAGCAGCTCTTCTATTACTTTTAAGGTGCAGGATACTACTATTTTTTTATTATTCTTAAGTGTAAGCGTAGTATAGTTGTCGTCGGCTTCGCAACTGATAATAGATTCAACAGAAATCATTTGCAACCCTTCCATAGTGGGCAACGCAATTTTAGTGGATGCTGCCGCAGGGTTCTGCATTTTTTCGAGAATGATCCTTAATTGTTCGGGCAAAGGTGTTTGCATACGCTTGACCACTTTCTGCACTGCTGCCTCCAATTCCACCCGGTCAAGCGGCTTTAGCAGGTAATCAATGGCGCTGAACCTGATGGCCTTTAACGCATAAGCATCGTAACTCGTTACGAATATAAGATGGAAATTAACCGCCCCTAATTGTTCCAGCATTTCAAAACCATTCATCTTTGGCATTTCCACATCAAGAAATACGAGGTCTGGATCGTATTGTTGTATGG
>JABDFW010000029.1:1236-36418 GCA_013286305.1 Bacteroidota bacterium | reverse complement strand
CTTTGCGCAGGTTAAATTTGAGCAATTGAAGCTTGAGACCAGCGCCCCTTATCTTGATTTTGGCAATTCATCATTTTCGTTGGCAAGCCCGCAGCACAGTATTGGCGGCCATTTGGAAGCTAATGATGCAACCCCGGATAAACCCGTAGTTGATGACGGAAGCATGGATGATTTTCCGGTAACCATCAATAATATCTCCCCATATTTCAGCAGTGGTGATGTCGGTTTGAAGTTTACCATGAACCTGCAGCTTTCTGATATTGCGGCATTGCCTGATGCTTCCACCACATTAAGTATTTACGGTAAGTTTAAAATGGATAACGGGCGGCCTAAATTTTATTTTGATCCCGGCGACGCAGTGCAGTTAGATCAAATTACCGTTAAAGGCAGCCTCGGTGCATTGACCATTGATGGTGTGGTGGATTTTTATTATAACGATGCAACCTATGGCAATGGTTTTAAAGGCTCGGTAAAAGCAACTTTTCCCGCTATTGATATTGGCGTTGCCTCTACCGTTCAGTTTGGTTCCGTTGGCGGGTATAAGTATTGGTATGTTGACGCTATGATAGACCTGGGGCAGGCCGGTATTGTGCTTGGCAATACCGGAATGTCCATATTCGGGTTTGGCGGCGGTGCATACTATCACATGAAACAATCTGTTACGCTGCCGGGTGCATCAAGTATCTCTACAAAAACACCCGATGCAAATGCAGCGCCCGGTGCATCGGTAACAGGCATTAGTTATAAGCCCGATGTTAATACAGCGCTCGGTTTAAAGGCCACTATTTTATTTGGTGTAAATGCGCGGCCTGTATTTAATGCCGATGCCACCTTGGGTATTGAGTTTGCAGGCAGCGGCGGCATTAGCGACATGAATTTTGTAGGCAATGGCCGTATGCTTGATGTGCCGCCAAAACCTGCTGTTACCATGACGGTGCAGGCCAATTATGATTTTGCCAATAATATATTTATGGCGAGTTTATCCGCTAACATGGATTATCCGCCGCTTAATTCGCCGCTTGACCTGCAGGGGCATGGCACTATCCAGGTATATTTTGGGCCTGGGCCAAAACCTTTCGGAAATTATTATATAAAATTTGGTTTGCCTGAGCCTGAGAATGCGCGTATTACATTCCCTTACGAGTTTTTGAATAACAACCAGTTTTATATGGAGGCGGGCAATTATCAAATTGACCCTATGCCACCGCTTCCTGCAGATATTATTACCGTGCTGCAAAAAAGCGGCGTTAACACCTCCATTTTCAGCAGGGCGAACGACCCGGATATAAGCAGTGGCGCCGGCTTTATTTTTGGCGCATCCGCCGGCTTTAAATACCAGGGGCAGTTTGCCATATTCAAGGCCGATTTTGGTGCAACCATAGGGTTTGATATAGCATTGAAACAATATGGGCAGGATGCCAATATAAGCTGCTCAAACGGGCAAACAACTATAGGGTATGGCGGATGGTACGCTACCGGTCAAATTTATGCCGGCATCTGGGGCAGCATTGATATTAGTACCGACTTTTTTGGGGATATAAATATTCTTGATGTTGGCGCAGGCGCTGCATTACAGGCCGGGTTACCCAACCCAACCTATGTAACGGGCGCGATTGGCGGATATTATTCTGTGCTGGATGGAGCGATAAGCGGCAGCCTGCATTACGAATTTACCATGGGTGAGCCGTGCACCATATCGAAAGATGTTTTGTCAGGGTTTAAATTAATAAGCGATGTAAACCCGGTTGATGGAAGCACCGATATGGAGGTAACAACAGCGCCCGCCGTTGCATTTAATTTTAACCTAACTGACAATGACAATGTATCTTTTTCAATAATGCAGCATATTGATGGTAAGCCTGATACAAGAAGGGATTTCAGGTTCAACCAAAATTGCGTTAATGCAACCCTGCATGATAACACCAACAATGCCGATATAGCCGTTACCGCATCAGAATCCTCTGACAGAACAGGTATGACCTTTGTGCCAAACGAAACCCTTGCAAAAAGTTCACAGCATGTATTAAACGTTACCGCCCGCCTTGATGAGCTTGTTGCTGGTGTATGGCAGCCTGCCTTATACTCAACAGGCGCCAATGCAGGCAAGCCTTTCCAGGATACACGTGCCATTACTTTTACAACTAACAAAGGCCTGGATTCAATCCCCGAAAGTATGGTTGAATACACATACCCTTTAAAATGGCAACGCTTTTTTATGCCGGATGAAGCAAGCACTACGGCATTTGGTACCGGCAATGCCATTATTAAACTTGACCAGGTGATAAACCCTGCAAGCCTTGATATGAACGGGCCCGACCAGGGTTATACGCAAAGCTTTTATGCCAAGATCGTTCCTAACGGAGGCATAGCTACTACCATACCTTTCAGCCTTACCGCCGATCAGTCAGGTAAAATAAATTTTGAGCTTCCTCCCGGCCTCAATCCCAATACTGTGTATGCTATTCAGTTTATCGGCAGGGCAGATCCGAAAGGAAGTTTAAATTTCAATCTTGCCAACAGCCAGGTTACATCGTTAATAAACAATACTGCAAAGTTTACGCAGTTACAAGCCACCGGCAACAGTACCGGGTTTACGGTAGAAAACAAGCTGGCTGTTTATCAAAGCATCGCGGGTAATAACAGCTTTTCAAACGATACCATCAGGGCAAGGGCGCTTAATAACCAGCTCGCATTAAAGTCTGACGAAAAACAACTTTATATTATTTACTTTAAAACCAGCCAGTATAAACAGTTTAGCGATAAGCAAACCGATATGCCCATTACCAATGTTGAGTTTGCTTTAACAGGTGCAAACACGGACTCCTATATTATGCCTGTTAGCGAAATGCCTGTTCAGAAAAGCTCTAATAAATCATTAAGGGCATATATAGCCAATAAGTTGGGCATTATAGATACTTCGGCTGCCAACCCTGCATATAGTAGCTTTAATGTTACCTATGTGCGCAGTGTTTATTTTAACAGCAATGAGTATTTTGATGATTACGATATTTTGGGATATAACAAAAGCAGCGACGTTACAGGCCACACTTATTCATACAGTATAACACCGCTGATATCGGTTACCAATAAAACAACTACGGGATGGATTGATGCCGTAATGAATTCCATTTTGCAGGACAACAATCTGCAGGCTGCCTACAACCAGGGGCCGCTTTTTGATAACCCTCTTATCGGCAGCCGCAGTTTTTCTGATACCATATCAAATATTGATGCAAAAGATGTTGGCAATATTGATATGACGGTAGTAAACGGCGGTGAAACAACACAATATTATTTTAGCCTGTTGCCTCATTTTGGCGGGGGAGGCGGTTTTTCAAGCGCGGTATTCTTAAATTCCACTCTATCAAACTATGCGTTAAAGGCAACCTACACTGAAGGGTGGCAATCTTCTTCAGGCACAGGGGCAGGTGGTGGAGGCGGCATTGGCTCAATTTTAAACCAATATTTGTATATATACGGAGGTGACCCCGGCCCCAGTGAATTGCAGAATATTGGTTCAGTCTATAGTGTGATTAATAATGCAAATACACTTAATTCTTCCATAACCGGGGGAACCATACAGGCGAGTTACCAGTTGCCGGGAACAGGCTCTTTGCACTCGTCTTTTGGCCAATTGCAATTTGGCGGCGGAGGTGGTTTTGGCGCAGTAGGGCAAATGGGTGCTTTTCATTGATAAAGAGGTTGACTGTATGGCGAAAGAAGGTTTGGCACCAGGAAATAAATAAAGGATTTATAAGTAGAATAATTTTTATGAAAAAAATATTCATCATAAGCGGGCTTGTTTTAGCAGCCACATTTTTTTCCTTTCATGCAACAGCGCAGGGCAGGAATAATAGGGGCAAAGCAAAAGCTCCAGCTATGCCCGCAAGAAAATTGTTGCTTACCGGTACTGCGATGGGTGACTCAGTTATTTTACGCTGGGCGCCTAGAGACCCTGTAGATTGGAAGTTAGCCAACCTATACGGCTATGTGCTTGAGCGCACCACATTAAGCGCCGATAATAAAGTTGAGGTGAGGTTTGAAAAATTAACCGCAACACCGATAACACCGTGGAGCAAGGATGAGTTTTTGCAAAGGGTATCAAAGACAAACAAAAGCGATAAGTTTACCGCAGTAGCAGGCCAGGCCGTGTATGGCGCATCGTTCAAACCGGCAAACCAGGGCAACACCCCCGAGCTAAACGAATTTCAATCATTGCTAAAACAGCACCAGGAAGATGCCATGCGTTACAGTTTTGCTTTGTTTGCAGCCGATGTAAATGCAAAAGCTGCTATGGCGCTTGGCCTTAGGTATGTTGACAAAAACGTAGTAAAGACTAAAAAATATATTTATCGCTTATATGCAATACCCCGCCCTGGCTTATTAAAAATGGATACAGCATTGTTTATTGTTTCCCCAAAGAATGTAATTCCTGAAAAGCGGGTTGTATTTGTAAAGGCAGCCTCTCACAATAAGGAAGTTTTTTTAGACTGGCCTAAGAACGAAGTAGAAAATAATTTTACGGCATTTTATATTGAGCGCAGCAGTGATGATGGCAAAACGTTTGTACAACTAAATGCAGACCCTTTTACTAACATTAACGGCTCACCCGAACAACTGAAAAATACAGTGATAGCATTTGCCGACACAGTGCCAGCTTTATACAAAAAATATATTTACAGGATAAGAGGTGTAAACCTTTTTGCGCAAACATCGCCTTACTCATTGCCTGTTAGCATTATGCCAAAAGACGACAATGCACCGCCACCGCCCAATTTAAACAGGAGCGTAAAGATCAATGCCTCAACGTATAAATTAACATGGGCCGAGAATAGTAATGTTACAGACATAAAAGGTTATTATGTTGCGCGAAGCAGGAAGATGGACAGTAATTACGTGACATTGAATAAAACCATTTTGCCCGTGACCGCAAGGCAGTATATTGACAGTACCGCAAGGCCCGGGCAGAGCTACTACTACAATGTAACGGTGGTTGATACTGCCGGCAACCGCAGCACCTCATTGCCGGATTATGTGTTTACCTACGATACTATTCCACCCGCTGCGCCGGTTGGATTAGGCGGTGGCATTGATACAAACGGTGTGGTAACCCTTAAATGGAATTTAGCAACAGAAGAAGATATTAAGGGCTATCGCATTTATAAAGCCAACAGCGTTGACCACGTATTTACGCCGGTATCAAAAGAGTTGATACAGGACACCGTTTTCAGGGATACTGTTGTATTGAAAACATTAACAAGGGAAATTTTTTATAAAGTAATTGCAGTGGATAATAA
Organism: Bacteroidota bacterium; assembly: GCA_013286305.1. GTDB lineage: Bacteria > Bacteroidota > Bacteroidia > Chitinophagales > Chitinophagaceae > JABDFW01. The sequence continues at coordinate 31,121 of JABDFW010000029.1, read as the reverse complement.
TTTAAACAACAGTGATTACTCGCTTGCATGCAAATTATTAAAACCGGATGTGGTGCGCCCCGTGTCTGCCGTTTTTACAAACTATGCTACCACAGATACATCCATACAATTATCCTGGAACGCAAGCAGCAGCGAGGATGCAAGCAAACAGTACCTGTTGCGAAAACAGGGTACGGGGCAATGGGCGCAGCTTGCGGTATTTAACAATAAGCAAACAGCCTACACGGATGTAAACCTGGAGAAACAAAAAATGTACAGCTACAGGATCATTACTGAAGATAGTTCGGGGTTAAAAAGCGATTCATCTTTCCCCATAAATGCGCGAACCTATTTTATTGCTTCAACAAAAGGTGTAGAAAGCATAAGCGCCAAACTACAGCCGGATAGTGCCTCAGCAAAAATTGAATGGGTTTTGTCATCATCAAACAACGCATCAAATATTATCATATACAGGTCGGTTAACGGGGCTGCAATGGTAATGTATCAAAATGTGGTTGCTACACAAAATGCTTATATTGATAAAAATATACGCCCGGGAAATACTTATAGTTATAGCATTAAATGTGTATATGCAGGAAATAATGAAGGGTTGATTTCAGATAAAGCAACGGTAGCAATTAACAGGTAATGTGCAGTTCTTTGTGTGGAGATATTGAATTGCCCCGCACCTTCAGGGCGGGGATTACAATGGCACCACTCAGTTATGGGCTTTAGCCCAACACTAAAATGGGGGCTAAAGCCCGTAAGGAGCATGTATTATAAGTGTCCCCGCCCTTAAGGCGCGGGGCAATTCATAACATGTTGTGTTCTTAGTGCGGAAATGTTGAATTGCCCCGTCCTTCAGGACGGGGATAAAGAGGTTCCCATTTAGTTCGGGCTTTAGCCCAACACTAAAATGGGGCTAAAGCCCGGAAGGTTCTCTTTGTTAATCTATCCCCGCCCTAAAGGTGCGGGGCAACTGAGCTCAATTTATGGTGATAAGAAATCTTTATTAAAAAATAAATGATCTTAAACAAAAAAATAAAAAATATAATTTTATGAAAATGTCAATTAAAAAAACAGGTACTAAAATTTCTTTCGTGGTTCTTTTTACAATCACCGCCTTTCTTTTAGTATGGGGTTGTAAAAAAACTTTTAATGATGTTAAACAACAGGCTGCACCGGCGGCATCAATTGATGAAAGTACGGCGGTAATAGATTCTATCTTACAGGTGTCGGGCAGGTTTTTACGATACCCCAACGGCGATACCGTTATTTTGCATGGTGTAAATGTTCCGGTGTATCATTCCGGTTATGTAAACGACCTGGATAATGTCGCAAGCGCCATAAAGAACAACACCTATGTTAACGCAGTAAGAATACCGTGGTACTCAAAGCAGGTACTTTCTGCAATTGGCAACCCGCCTTATTACAGCACTTATGCAAACCTTGATTCAGCCATAAGCATTTATGCATCAAAGAAAATATTGCCCATTGTTGACCTGCACGATCTTACCGCGCTGGGTGATAATTCAGTAACAGGGTTTAATAAATACGTGGTAAAATTTTGGACGGATACGGCAGTGCTGAGAATCATAAGAAAGCATAAAAATCATATCATACTTAATCTTGCAAACGAATGGGGCGCAACATGGGCAGGCCTCACAGGAGCGACATTTGTAAATACGTACGGAGCCCTTATACAAAAGCTGCGTACGGCAGGGCTTACAATGCCTATAATGATAGATGCTCCTGATGGAGGCGCCAATTCAGATTTTTTAATTGCAAACGGGCAAGCGGTTATTAATAAAGATGTTAAACTGAATATTATATTAAGCGTGCATACTTACTGGTCGCAGGAAAACGGGGCAATAGTTAATTGCCCTGCTGATTATGTTACTAAGATAAAAGCGTTGTACACCAGCAACCTGCCGTTTATTTTGGGCGAGGTATCCGATTGGGCCGTACAGGGCTCTAACGGGCAAGACCATGAATCTACACCGCCGGTAAGCTTTGCCTGCCCTGGTTTAAGCTCACCAAACAAATACGCCGTAAACTACAATGCTATATTACCACAGGCAATGAAATATAAAATTGGGTTTTTTGCGTGGACATGGTACCAGGACGGCCTTATTGTACGAAATATATACAATCAAAATACCGGGTTAACCAAAAACACATCTACAAATGCTGGTTCTTGGCCAAACAATATGTTAAGCGCCACAGTAGTATATGGGTTAAAAAACCCTGCACTTAATAATGTTCATTGATTGAGGGGCGATCATTTTCATGCAGTTATTGCTGGCGCAAGCCGGCAATAACGCTGAAAAGTAAGATGGTTTGATGAACATAGACTACTTCCTCCTCCTCCTCTCCACTGCCATTTGCACAGGCAAAGAAACAGCAACAGAAATCACACCCGCTATAATTCCCGCCGCAACATCAAAAGGAAAATGTTGGGCAACATATATTCTTGAATAGCCTACAAGCACAGCATAAATAAGGCCAAGCCACAACCACCATTTGTTTTTTAGCAACAGGCAAAATACGAGATAAATGGAGAAAGCCGTTGCGGTATGGCCGGAAGGGAAACTACCCTGGTGCAGCGGCTCTACAAAAGCTACATGATGAATAAGCGAATGGCCTGCGATAGCTGTCCATGGCCTGGGTGTGCCGGGCACAAGAATATCTTTAAACAGGTGTGTGAGCAATGTAGAAATTACAAATGCGCTAACAACCAACGGCCATGCGTTCTTTTTTTTCAAAGCAAACAAAGTTATCAGCAGTACGGCTATCCACATAGTACCGTCGCCGGCATTGGTATAAACGCCAAAAAAATAATCAGCTGCAATACCTAAGTTTCCATTCAGCAAAAGAAAAAATTCATTCTTGCCAATAGTATAAGATAAAACAAGCAGAACAAGGGCGATGCATAAGGAAATAATCGCCCCGTAGTTAAACTGTTTTATATTAAGCTGATACATTAGATGATATTTAAGTGCGATTCCTCAAAGTGTTCCAGTGAAGCTAATCTAAGGTCTGCTGCGCCCCATCGTTCCTGTTGCTGCTGGCTTTTTTCAGGCACCACCACGCATTTCATGCGAGCGGCCTTTACCGCTATCATACCATAAAATGAATCTTCAAAACATACACATTCCAGCGGTGAGGATTGAAGCATTTCAGCGCACACCAAATATACTTCGGGGTGTGGCTTGGCATATTTTAAATGCTGCGCCGAGGTATATTGGGTAACATACTTTCTTAGCCCGCAAATATCCATCACCAGTTCTATCAATTCAACCGGTGAAGATGATGCTATACCGATCTTAAATTTTTTATCATAAAACATATCAAACAGGGTTTGCACACCCGGCATAAGGCCCGGGTTATTTGCAATTTTATCCATCACCACCTCAATGATCTTTTGTTCAGTTTGCATCAGTTCCTGTACACCAATATTAAAAGTAAAAAAACACCATTCCACAAATTCTTTTGTGCGTAACCCTGTGGTGGTTTGGTATTGCTCGTCGGTTAGGGTTATGCCATATTGTTTTAATACTTCGTTGCCTGCCTCGTGCCATAATGGTTCGCTGTTAATAAGCAAGCCATCCATATCAAAAATAACTGTATTTAACTGCATCGCTTTTATTAAAGCGGCAAAGATAAGGGAGTAAGGAAAGATGACAGATGATAGTTGAGAGATGACAGACAGAGAATTGCAGATGTAAGTATGAAGTACGGGGTATAAAGTAAAAAGCCACTCTAACTAATCTACTATGCCCAATCTAAAATCTGCAATCGCCAATCTGCAATTCACTATAAAAGCTTATTTTGCATCCGTTGTTTGCCAAACAATCTAACACATGAGTGCATTTTCTGAACGGTTAAAACACATACGGGTTTTTAGGGCGATCATATATGCCATTGTTGGCGCATTTACGTACCCGGGGCTTGTATTGATAAACAAGCTGAAAATAGAAGGCACGGAGCACCTGGAGAACCTGCCCAAAAAGAATGTGCTTTTTGTAAGCAACCATCAAACGTACTTTGCAGATGTAATAACTTTCATCCATATTTTTTGCGCTGTAAAATGGCGGAAGCGAAATAAATTGGGTATTCCTTTTTACCTGTTAAACCCTTTTACCAACCTTTATTTTGTTGCGGCGGAAGAAACGATGAACGGTAGTTTTATAAGCCGTATTTTTAAAGCAGCCGGCGCATTAACTGTAAAGCGCACCTGGCGTGCTGACGGCAAAGAAGTGAGGAGAGGATTAGACCCGTCTGATACAAGAAAAATATCAAAAGCGCTGAGTGATAGCTGGATCATTACTTTCCCGCAGGGCACTACCAAGCCTTTTGCGCCCGGCAGAAAAGGCACTGCTTACATTATTAAAAATAACCAGCCCATTGTAATACCTGTAGTGATAAATGGTTTTTGGCGGGCGTTCACCAAACGCGGGCTCACCTTTAAGAAGAAAGGCTCGCTTTTATCTATCCGTTTTAAAGAACCTCTTGTGATTGATTACGCCAAACCAATAGATGAGATATTAGAGCAGGTGATGGATGCCATAGAACAAAGCAAAAAGTTTATGCTGAAAGGAAAGCACCATGTTATGACGATACTGGATAAGTGAGGGGTGAGTTGAAAGTTAAAAGTGAAGAGTGAAAAGTTAAAGGTGACCTATTTTATTTATGCTCTCTTGATCGCGGAGCAGTTCGCGTTTTTATTACTACATTATTATTATAATTTACCTACGCTGCGGGGGATACGGAAACAGGAGGCATATTCATTACCACTACCCGGCTACCGATATTGCCAAGCATATTATATAACCCGCATGAAGGGCATTTTTTACATCCCACGCCTCCGGAGCTTGTATTTCTTGAACACATACAATATTATTTAACGCGGTCAGGATAAGCAAAAATGAATAAACTATATGGCAATAGAATAATGATTTCTTTGAACCCAAAGGGTTCAAATGTTTATAGAAAGAAAAGCAGCGTGTTTATACGACCCCTTCGAGGTCGAATGTGCCCGTTACTCAATTTCTATAAACATTCAATCCTTTCAGGATTGGTCATGACACTTCTTATCACGAATTCCAATTTATCAAATGAGGTGAAAGGCAACAGCAGTAAGCCATTGCCCTTCAAAGAAAAGTGCAGGGGATATTTACCACTTGTCCAGACCTAACAGTTTTCTGCCCAATGGTGATAATTCTGCAGTGCCATATTTTGTTTGTTCCCATTTGCGCGGGTCACCGGGAAAAGCATACCCTTCCGGTGCTATCCTGTTTTTCCACGATGTTATCCTCCACTGGCGCAGCGGTTCATTGTCTTCTTCTGCAGGCATCATGGATATGTATTGCGCAATACGCACTTTATCCTTACTCCTGTTAGCACGGATGCCGTGTGGCTGCGAACTGTTAAAGATCAGCAGGTCGCCTGCTTCCATTTTTATTTTTGTCGGTTCAAAGCCGGTGGTGTCGGGTTTAAAATGGTTGCGGTCTGCAGGTTGGGTAAGCTTCCATGTATCGTACGTCCTGAACAACTCCGGTATGCATTGAAAGCCTCCCATTTCTTCATCCATTTGATCAGCCAGGGCTAAAACCCCCTGCACATTTTGTGGTTTTGTTTCGGGATCATAATCCCAGTGTATAAAGGCTTTATATTCAAAGCCGGGGCGTAAAGGGAAATTCAAATTGGCCCTGTCAATAGTACACCATAGTTTTTCTGTTCCCCAAATGTCTGCAAAAGCTGCATGCACTTTGGGTATCTGCCTGTTATTCCACAAGTGCTGGTTGTTATATACCTCCACCATACCCGTATTAGTTAATTCCTTCATCTGCATTTCTACCCGTGGCGGGGTGTACCAAGTTTCGGGGTCATTAGGATCTTTCTCCTCAAACTCCCATATAAATTCGGCAGTTCTTAGTGCCTGCTCTCTTGGTACAGCATTCTTAATAATAACATAGCCATTGTATATCCAAAACCTCCAGTCTTCTTCAGTTAATACTTTTAATGGTACGCCGTTACTGCGGTCGCTTAATTTAACAGCGCTGCTTGTGGCGGTAGAGGGGTTGCCGGGAATTTCTTTATGAGCGTTGTTGGGTATCATGGTTGTCGCCATTGTTGCCGGCATTGCAGGCGCCATTGTTTGCTGTTCCATAAAACAATTTTAGATATGATTGAATAACACAAAATTCAAATAATTGTCAACGGTTTAAAATACCTGTAATGACCATTATTTGCTCTGTATTGACCAAAAAGTATTAAATTTTGTTCAAATTGGTAACTTTGTAGCAAAACAGCTCGATTTGAAGATCAAGAAAGAGATCGTTTTGCCGGGGCCGGGGCAATCCTTCAGGTTGTTTACGCCAAGCCTTCGAAATTATTTTTACTGGCATTACCATCCTGAGTATGAACTGGTTTATGTAGAGGCGAGCAACGGCATACGGCATGTGGGGCAGCATATATCCAGCTATATGGAGAGTGAGCTTGTTTTGATAGGGTCGAACATACCGCACCTGAATTTTGATTACGGCATAAAAACAGAATACAGGCAGGTAGTTGTGCAGTTAAAGGAAAATTTTATGGGAGATGCTTTTAGTGAAACCCCCGAACTGTCATCTATTCAGCAACTTTTTGACAGGGCTTATTTGGGCCTGTCTTTTACAGGCAAAACCAAAGCCATGGTGGCAGAAAAATTAAAGCAAATGCAATCAATGGGCCATTTTGCACAACTGCTCTGCTTGCTGGAGGTGTTTAATATTCTTGCAACATCAAACGAAGTAGTTGAACTGAATGAGCAGGATACCAGCGTAAAATTATTTCTTGATGATAAGATAAGGATGGGCGCCATTTATAAATACATACATGCTAATTATAATGAAACCCCCGATGTAAATAAAGTGGCATCCAGTGTACATTTAAGCACACCTGCTTTTTGCCGATACTTTAAAAAGCAAACAAAAATAACCTTTACTGATTTTGTAAACCAATACAGGATAACGCAGGCAAAGACTTTACTATTAAAAGATAAAACCGTTTCTGAAGCATGTTATGAAGTGGGGTTTGAAAGCCTCTCTTACTTTAATAAGCTATTTAAGAAGCTTGCAGGAGAAAACCCTTCAGCGTTTAAGAAGCGTTACTTAAAATGATTGTTTTTTTTCTCTTATTTTTTTTCTATCACACCGGCGCCGAGCCTGTTAAATACTTCCTGCATTTCAACCAAGGTCATATTTAAGCGGCTAACCTTATTTATCGGTACAATGTGTACCGCACCGCCGCCTGTAAGCGCTGAATAAGGAAAATACACAGTGCAGGTGCCGTTATCATGTTCTTCTGTTTTTAAGCCCAACTGCTGCGATTCGGCCCATTGAACCAGCACCGCTTCGCCAGTTGAATGGCTCATGTGCAAACGCTCTTCAATCATTGATTTATAAAGGTCGTAACCGGGCAGCATAGTAAGCACCCGCTTTTCAAGCCAGGAGTTAAATCGCTTTAAAAGGGTAAAGTGCAGCAGAATACCATTAATAAAAATGAGCAGCACAATAATGATGATGAACAGAATGAATACCAATAAGGGGCCACCAGTCCTTTTAACTGTTTCATTATTCTGCAGGGTTGTATAGACCGGCGAAACAGCGCTGATCGCCCCCGAAAATATCCACGCGATGGCAACCACCGGTACTAAAAATATGACGCCATTAATAAACGTTCTAACAATAAATGGTTTTGTTTTATTCATCGGGAAATATGTTGTTTGATGTTTTGTGTTCTTTGTTCTATGTTCTTTGTTTATTCTTACACTTCAAAATTCAGGATTCCTTGTTCCTTGTTCAATATTTTTCTTCCTTCAATATTCAATTCCTTTCCCTCAATTCGATGTTTTTCTTCCTTCCTTCAATATTGGAAATTCTTTGTTCCTTGTTCGATATTTAATCACTTACGAACACGAATTAGAACGAATTGCACGAATTGAAAACCGGCAACTGGCTTTTACGAATCAACTGCTCTCCTACCAATCAACTACCCCCCAACCCCCGGCCCTTTAATAAACCTGCCGGGCTTTGCATTGGTATGTTCACCATTTTTTAAAACCTGTACGCCATTTACAAAAACGTCCGATACGCCTGTTGCATACTGGTGCGGCTTTTCGTACGTAGCATGGTCTGTTACCGTAGCTGGATTAAACACTACCACATCGGCATAGTTGCCCACTTTAAGCTCACCGCGTTTTTTAATTTTTAAATTGGTTGCGGGCAATTTGGCTAATTTATAAATGGCCTGTTGTAAACTAAGCACTTTTTCGTCTCTTGAATATTTGCCAAGCACCCTTACAAAATTTCCATAAGCCCTTGGGTGTGCATTTGATTTCAAAAAAACACCTTCGTTTGTATAAGAAGCTTCATCGCTGCCAAAGCTTACCCATGGCAGGGCTATTTGTTTTTTTACATTGTCCTCATTCATTAAAAAATACATTACTTCAATACGTGTACTGTCCTGTACGATAAGATCCATCGCAGTTTCTTCGGGTGATGTGCCGCGTATCTTTGCTATCTCTGCCAACGTTTTGCCAGTAAATTTTTTAAGTGAATCCTGTTTAAAACCCAATATCAAAACCTTATCAGGCGAGCCTGCAGCATAATAGAGATTTTCCCAATCTTTTGACGAAGTGTTCATGGCTTTTGCCATCTCTTTTCTTATAGCGGGGTCATGCAGGCGCTGCCACAATTTACCAAAGCCGCCATCCTGTAATGTGGGCGGGAAAGCTGCCGTCATGCCTGTTGCGCCTGCAAGGTAAGTGTACATATCGGCTGTTATTTTCAGGCCTTGTTTTTGGGCGTCTTCCACTTTTTTTATCAGGCTGTCCATCTTGTACCAGTTATCTTTTCCCGCTGCTTTAAGATGAAATATTTCTGCCGGAATATTTGCCTCTTTTGAAATAGTGATAAGCTCGTCAACGGCCTCCAGCAGTTTGTTGCCTTCGCTGCGCATGTGGCTAATATATATGCCATTGTATTTAGATGCCTCCTTGCATAAAGCAATTAACTCGCCTGTTTTGGCAAAGTACCCGGGCGGGTAAATAAGTGCGGTGCTTACACCCATTGCACCCTCCTGCATGGCCTGCCGCACAAGGGCTTTCATGCTGTCTAATTCAACTGGTGTTGGCGCACGGTTATCTTCACCTACCACATATTCGCGTACTTGTGCGGCGCCAACGAATGATGCCACATTGCAGGACACACCCCGTTTTTCAAGATAGCTCAAATATTCCCCCAAAGTATTCCAGGCCACATCAAACTTTATATCGGTTTGCCCGCGCTGCATGCCATCTTTCATTTTTGGGTTTAATGGGCCCATGCTGCCTCCTTCACCCATTACTTCCAATGTTACGCCTTGCCGTATATCGCTCTGGCTGCGGCCATCCTGCAACAAGGCTACATCGCTTTGGCTTAGCATGTTTACAAAGCCCGGCGCGATAGCCATGCTGTCGGCATTTACTTCATTTGTTGCAGAGGCGCTTTTCAAATCGCCGATAAAAGCGATCGTATCTGCGTTTATCGCAATATCAGCCTTAAACGGCTCGCCACCATTGCCATCATATATCAAACCATTGCGTATGATGGTATTGTACTGTTGTTTTTGAGAGCAGGAAATGATGATGATTGAAACAGATAGTATAAAGATGGCTTTTCTCATTGCAGTAAATGTTTTATAAGTGATGGCCGAAATTAAGGTGTGCCATTAAGGTATTTTTGAAAAAGGAATGTTTGTTATGCCATAAACCTGCCAGTCTTTGTAATCAAAATGCCACCACTCAAATTCATTAACAGTAAAGCCTTCCGCTTCCATTTTTGACCTGAGCAGGTCCCGCATTTTGCGTTGTTTTTCTGTACCACCGGTATAAGTAGGATATGAGCGCTCACTCATTTCATCATACACTCCCGTCATCTCAATTTCTTTGCCCGTGGCAAGGTCATAAAGGCTTAAGTCAACAGCACAGCCACGGTTATGCCTTGAACCTTTAGCAGGATCCGCGACAAATTTTTTATTTTCAGTTGGGGTTATATCCCAAAATAATTTCGTAACGCTCCATGGGCGGTAACCGTCAAATACAAGCAACCCATAACCGAGTGGTTTCAGTGATTTATTAACTCTTACCAACGCCTCTGCGGCAGGGCGTTGCAGAAAAGCCCTTGCTTCGGTATAAACCGGCCTGTGCGCGAGGTTGTTGCTTGTGGCATAGCGGATATCTAATTTAATGGTGGGGTCTAATTTGTTCAATTCAACAAGGTCGGCTGGCCTGAAATTACCCGTTTCATGCGGTGGTTGGGCAGCACAACCACACAAATTAAAATAGATAAAAGTGAGCAATACAAAAACAAGGCTGCTAAGCTTTGAATGAATAAACATAATATTGGGTTTGTGCTAAAGTTGAATACAAGATAGTGATAAAAGTTTTTGATATACGTCGCTTTTTTTTTGAAAAGGCACCCGCACCTAAATCAACCCCTTTATCATCTTATAAACAAGTTCAAGGCCACTCCCGCTTATAAGTAAGCGGAGTTTTTTGTTGGAGAGCACTTTTTGTGTCCAGTCAACAAAACCGCCGTCACTAATATTTATTTCTGTGCCGTTGTAATTTAAAAATACTTTAAACTGAACAAGCTTGTAATAATTATTTGGTTGTTCCTGTTGAATTATTTCAACCTTATAATTTTCGGAGACATTTTCCAAGGCTGCATATAAAGCATTGGCAAAAAGAATATTATCTTCTTTCAGGTATATTTTTATAAAAAGGTCTTCTTTATTAAACTCATCCGACAAAAGTGACAAATGCGTATCAAGGTGCTCAAGCAAATGTTCTGTTTCAAATAAAAAGCTGCCATTGTCAACACCGCCTGTTGCCATACACATTATGCCAAAGTGTGCTGTATGGCCCGGCATGGATGGGGCCTGCCCCCTTACAAGCCGTTCTGTAGTGACATATTTTATCGGCTTTTTGTTACTGTTATTTTTATAATGCTGCGCGATAAGCAATGCAAAAATATTGGTTGCATCACTCATCACTTCTATGCCGCGCAGCGCGCTTACTATATTGTTTTGATCCACAGTTTCAAAAACAGCGCAGGAGCCAAGCGGCGCCAGGGGCGATAACTGAATTGGTGTAAAATTTCTATTTTCAATAAACTTCAGCCACTTTATTTCCAGCTCTTTAAATGCAATGGGGTCAATGGAAGAAGGCTTTGAGAACCTGTTCTTCTCAAAATTAGTTAAAAGTTCAGGAGGGGACAGTTGCCCTACCTTTTTTCTAAACACCTCCAGCAAAATGCTGTTCAGTTCAGTACCCGGCAGGTTTTCAAGCGTGTTCAGCAGTTCTGCATTTCCTGTTCTTTCTGATATTTTTTGTGAAACATTTTTCATCCATGGGTATTGAACATTATTTAAAATACACTTTGGCTAAAGCCGTTCGCTCCTTCTTCAATTAACCCCAGCTTTAAAGCTGGGGTTACATTAAAACTATGGATATTGGCTTTAGCCAAAGCGTAGTTAGCCAGCATAAAATATTTATATTTTTAATTTTAAACAGCTTGTTACAGAACTAAAAATACGCAAATAACTTCTAAGCTTATGCCGTTTTGCAATACCTGTTCTTATAATCAACCGGCGATAAGCCCGTGTATTTTTTAAATATATCCCTAAAGGTTTTACTGTCGTTGTAGCCTACCCTATACATGATCTCACTCACCTGTTCACGGCCTGTTTCAAGGCTTTTTTTGGCAGCCTCTACTTTTACTCGGTGCATATACTCCACCGGCGTATTGCTCGTAGCTTTTTTAAAACGGCGCTCTAAATTCCTGCGGCTTAACGCGAACATTCCAGCCAGCCGTTCCACCGTTATTTTTTCTTCAAAATTATTTTCAATAAAATGCTGCGCTTGTTTTATAGCGTCATCTTCATGATCTTTTTGCCCGTTAAAAATGGTAAAAGAAGACTGGCTTTCGCGGTTAAATTCTATTTCAAACATTTTTGAGCAGGCTATTGCCACCTCTCTCCCCGCAAATTTTTCTACCATATACAAAACCATGTTTAGTATGGAATAAGCGCCACCGCTGCTGTACAGCCCGAATTCATCTACAATTATTTTTTCCGGCACAAGGTTTACCTTAGGGAATGCTTTCCTGAATTCATCCGCAAAAAACCAATGCGTCGCGCATTTTCTGCCATCCACTAAACCCGTACTTGCCAAAATAAATGCGCCTGTACATAAACTCGCAACCTCTGCGCCCATTTTATATTGTTGTCTTATCCAGGGGATAAACGCTTCATTCCTTTTCACACTCTCAGTCATGTCGGTTGTAAATGCAGGTATTATAACAAGATCAGTGGTGTTAACCTGTGATATATTAAGATCAGGTTTTACTGAAAACAATCCGCCGTACAGTTCAGTATGTTCATCAAGGCCCACCAAATGGATATCAAAACAGGGTTTGCGTCCATTTGTAGTTAAATAACTGTTTACATAATTAAACACTTTAAACGGCCCAACTATGCTGCTTAAAACCGCATCGCCGCGGGGAACTAAAATGGATACATGCTTCATATGGAATAGCTTTTGTATAACAAAGATAAGCGGATTCTTTGTCGCAATATCCCCATAAGGTTGGCGCATTTACATAACATTCAATTCATTTTACGTCACTATGTTTGCAAAACAAAAAAACGATAACATATGAAACAGTATCTCTTACTCTTACGCGCCGGTACCCCAATGTCAGAAAAAACTGAAGAACAAAACAAAGCCGAAATGGCTGCCTGGGGCGCTTATATGGGCGGGCTTGGCGCTAATTTAGTTGGTGGCCTGCCATTAGTATCCGGTGGCAGCACGGTGTCTGCATCCGGTGCAACCGGGCAAGCAGTAACGTCAGCCAATGAAGGAATAGTTGGCGGCTATCTTATCATTAAAGCAGACAGCCTTGATGCAGCCGTTGAATCTGCCAAAAAATGCCCTCATATTGATAATAAGGGAAATATAGAAGTGCGTGAAATTGCACCTATGCCTGCCATGTAAAATATTCGGCACGCCGGATTTTCGTGACCTAAGTAAATTAAATGTAAACATTTAAAACAATAATCTAATGTCATCTATTATACATACTGTTGCGAAACAGTTTGCTCTGCACACCAGGCTTTTTAATAACGTTTTGGAAGGGATTGCCGATGAAAAAGGCAGCGAACGCCTTAGCGATGAAATTAACCACCTGCAATGGATAGCAGGACACCTGGTTTACCTGCGCTACAGTTTTGGGAGTTCTTTAGGTATAAATGCAAACTTTGAATACACAGACTTGTACTGTGATACCAGCAAACCTCCGCCTAATAACATGCCTTTAGACCCATCGGTGCAGTACCCGCCGCTTGGCGAATTGAAAAAACTATGGAATGACCAGGCGCCAATATTTGTTGCCGCACTCGACAAAATACCGGAAGATAATTTAACTGCCGACCTGCCGTTTGGTACCCCCATTGGTGATAAAAGTCTCTTAAGTTTTTTAAGCTTTTTAGCCAGCCACGAAGCTTACCATATTGGGCAGATGAGCATCATCCGTAAGTACATGGGCTTAAGTGCCATGTCGTATAAATAACAGTAAACTAAAAAAGATGAAAGCTGTAAAAGTAGAATATACCGTTAAGCCGGAATATGTAGAAACCAACAAAGCTAATATTCAAAAGGTGATGGAAGAGTTGAGGGGCATGGGCGATACAGGAATACTCTATTCAACTTATATAAAAGAAGATGGTTGCAGTTTTGTGCATTTTTCGATTCACCGCAATGCAGAGGAGCCGAACATTATACCAACATTGAAAGCTTTCCAATCATTCAGGGATCAACTAAAAGCAGAAGGTTTGGTAACGCCAACACAATCCATGAATTTAACGATGGTTGGCAAATCTTTTGACCTGTAAATAGTATATCATCTAACTTTATTGGGGAAGACTGATTTTAGAACCTTAAAAAAACAAAACTATGCAAGATCAAAATTTTAAAACCCATGCGAGATTCGTGCCCGGTTTTCATTTTCTTAGCCTGGGCCTTTCTTTAACGGCCCTGGTATTGGGCATTATAGTAATGGTGCAAACAGGTATAACTTTAGAGAGCGCCTTTATGGTGATAGTGGGTGTGGTGCTTGGTTTATTTTTTTTATATATCCGCCAGTTTGCCACCGGCAACCAGGACCGCATTATCCGCGCTGAAGAAAATTTCAGGTGCTACCGCCTTACAGGTAAATTATTGGACGAACGCCTTTCCCGCGGCCAGGTAATAGCCTTGCGGTTTGCAGCAGATGATGAATATGTAGCCTTAACAGAAAAAGCCATTAAGGAAAGCCTTAGCATTACAGACATTAAAAAGGCGATACAACAATGGCGTGCAGACCACCACAGGGTGTAGTGCAGATTGCTTCCATTTTAATTGATTGAAATTATGGCAAAGAGTAAAGGGACAAAAGAAGATACCTGGAAATTAAAAACACCGCCGGGAACATCAGATTACCAAATGTATAAAGATGTAAAAGACGGTAAAGATGTTATTGTATGTACCGTAGGCACGACAACCTTGTTATACGACGCAAGATGTATAGATGATCTGCATAAGATGTTGAAGAAACACGGCGACTGGATGGAACTTGGCGGTGCTGATGAACAAAAGCCCGCGAAAGAAGGTACTGTGGAAGCATGGGGGCGTTCAGCAACTAATCCTGTCGGCGGATGGTACGGTTTAAAGAAAGGGTTGAGGGGGAGGTTTGGCGTTTACATTCCGCCATTGATGGAAGAGCTTGGATTGGCAGAGCTTGAACATAACCCAAAGAACAACAGGATACGGGCAAAATAAAAATGTTGATTGTTGCCAAATGGTTTGGGTTGTTGCCCTTTATACATTTATGCTGCAATTGATCCATTCGCCGTCAAAACTGGCGTTGTATTTTTTATAGAAGTTAATGGCCGGTTCATTCCATTCCAATACCTGCCAAACAATCCCCGAAAAGTTTTTTTCTTTGGCTTCTGTTATCAATGCGTCAAATAATAGTTTGCCAATGCCTTTTCCCCTCGCAGCTTCGGTTACGAGAATATCTTCAAGGTACATCCTTTGTCCTTTCCAGGTGGAGTAGCGGATATAATACATGGCAAAACCAAGAATGGCATCTTCTGTGCCGGCTTCATTAACCGAAACAGCCACAAAAGCCCACCACACCGGTTTGTCGCCAAAGCCGCTTTCTTCAAAATGGGCTAATGTTACGGTCACTTCCTGCGGGGCTTTTTCGTACAAGGCCAGTTCCTTTATCAATTCCAATAACTGGGGGCAATCTTTTTTTTCTGCCCTGCGAATGTTGATGCTCATGTTATATAAAGAGGATTTTATGGGATGATGCTACAGTAGAAAAATCTCTGTCCATTGTAACAATTTCAAAATTACCCAACTGTGCGGCTTTTAATTGATATGCATCATCATAGTCAAGTTTGGAACTGCTAATGATGTTTTCAATATCTTTCAAACTGGCACTCTCGAGGGTAATTACTTCAATATGCTCAACAACATCTGCAAGAAATTTTGTAAATAAACCGGGGGAGTTATTTCTGTTACAAATTAATGCAATTGATTGAAGTGTAAATTGTGATATTACGATTTCGCTAAAATGAACTGTTATAAATTGTGTGCAGGCAATTTCTTTGTTTTGCTTCAACAGTATTTCTACAAATATATTTGTATCAACTAAATATTTCCTGCCAGCCATTCATTTGATTTTTTTTGCAATTCAAGTGAAGTAAACTTAGATCTTAAAAAGGATAAACCACCCGCCCAGTTGAAAGATGGTTGGTATCCAGCCTCTTCTTTCTTTGAGGAGAGTATATCATCAATATGTCTCATAACTTCTTTTTGCTCTTCCGGTGAAAGCTGTTTAATCTTTTCATCAAATACAGATATTTCCATATAAAACATTTTAATAAAGGTACGAATTTTAAAGCATTTTATATTTCTTCCACCAGTTTAACAACTTCTTCTGCGCAACCAAAAGCCAGCGTATAGCCACTGCCGCCATGCCCGTAATCGTGAACGATGTTGGTGCCTTCTTCTTTTTCAAGCCTTACCTGCGGCCTAAAAGGTCTCAATCCCGCCCAATTGCCAATTACCTTCCTGCCCTCAAGCCCTTCAAAAACGCTGCATGCCTTTGCCAATATATCTTTCAGGCTTTCTTCCTCTGTTCTTTCTTCAAATACATTTTCTTCATAAGTACCGCCAACAATGGTGGCATCCTTACGAGGAACTATATATGCTGGTGTTTGGTTATCTAAAAAAATATGATCGGGGTAACCGGGTTCCAGCAACACTACCTGGCCACGTACAGGTATAAGTGATGTATCATTACATAAACTTCTGCTGCCAAGCGCAGAGCAGTTTATCACCACATCATATTCTTTGTTTATAGCCTCGATATCTGTAATTTCTTCCTGTTTAAAAGTAGCGTGTTTTTCTTCCAGTTGTTTACGTATCCAGGGTAAGAATATTTGTGTCTCAATTAAAGGCACATGGGTTTCATAAGCGATATCGTATCCTTTCGGGGCTTGTTCATTCTTTAATAGCTTAACTGAATTTTCGGGCATAAAATCAAGCCAGGTGTCTTCATCGCCGGTGTTATTTTTTATTGCCTTAACCAATTTTTTCATGCTGATGCCTGTTTCATCACTGCAACGGGCCTTGTAATACTCAAAACTTTTAATACACCAGTCAATGCCGCGTTTATCGTTACGTATATGATAAGGAAACCAAAAAGCTGCAGCCCTGTTAGAGGTGATATTGGGCGAAAACCCTTTGGAGATAATATGAAGCTGGTGCCCTTTTTCCGCAAGCAGTAATGCACAACTCATACCACTGATACCTGCACCGATAACAGCAATTTTTTTACTCATGCGGTAAAGATAAAATAAAACAGGTATCGGCAAAAGAATACAGCCATGCGTAGATGATCACGCCCACTTATATATCAAATGGGCGTGATATTGTTTTACAAAACTACTCAGTCAATTTACTTTTTCCTTTGCGCTTTAAATGTGCCATTTGGCTGAATGGCCATCAGTTCAGTTACTTCACCTTTATCATCAAGATTGAATTGAATTTTAAAGCCCTTTAACCCTTTTATTTCAAACTTGTCTTTGTCTGTTGCAAAAAGCTCATACTCTGGCTGGCCGGGCACAGACATGTACAGGGTATTATCATTTTTTAGGTATATCTTACCTATGGTGCCGCCCAGTTCGTATTCCCCCACATATTTTAGCAGCGAGTCTTTGCTTACCTGTTTTGGTTTTGATGCTTTTGCAAAAACCAAGGGTTTAACCCCCGGTTCAAGCTCTGCTGAAAAGCTTTCAATATCGCCATCTGTGCTCATATTAAATTGTAAAGGCGTGCCTTTGTCTGCGGTATCAATAGGCTCATTTTCATTTACATCGTAAGGCGTAAATACATCGTAATTATAATGGCCTAACCACCATTTGCCATTTGGATATACAGCGAAAAGGGAATCGTTCTTTAAAGTTATTTCAATACTGCCTGCGCCCTCATAAGAGTAAATGCCTTCGTAGTCCTTTAGCGGGTGCGATGGCGTAGTATTTAATTTGCGGTTGGATATTTTGGATGAATCTATTTTTTTCGCGGCGGCTTGTGCCGAGTCAGCTCTTTTCTTAAGATAGGTTTCCCAGTCAAAATATTTTAAGCCAAGCATCTTATCTGCTATAAGGTTTCTTATAACAGATGGTACAGCCGAGCCATTTTGGTTACTTAAAACAACAATGCCAATACTGTCTGAAGGGAATAAACAGGTGCTTGCAGCAAAGCCATCTATATTACCGCCATGCTCAACGCGATAGTGGCTTCTGTAGGATGCGAGGAACCATGCAAATCCATAATTGGAGAAATTTACATCAGGTACTTCCTTAACAGGCAGCGAGCCGTCAATCACCATTTGTGAACCCATCGCCTGCGGAACATAGCCAGCAGGAATTACCTGTTTGCCATTGAATTTGCCAACGTTGATCCACGTCATCACCCAGTTGGCCATATCATTAACGCAACTGTTTATGCTGCCTGCGGGGCCCATCGCGTCAATGTGGTAATAGTCACGTTTATGTATGATGCTGTCTTTTTTAACATCGTAACCAACAGATGCATCTGCATTTGCTGCCATGGTATCAACAGAAAAATTAGTATGCACCATGCCCAGCGGTTGTAATATTCTTTCCCTTACATTTTCTTCCCATGGCTTGCCGGTTATCTTTTCTGCAATAACACCCTGCAGCATAAACATAAAATTATTGTACTGCCATTTTTCTCTTATCCCTGCCGTAGGCTCCATATATTTAATACGCTGTACGAGGCTATCCCTTGAGTGCGAAACAAAATAATACCACGAATAATCATATCTGGGCAAGCCTGTTCTGTGGCACATAAGATCCCGCACCTTTATGTTATCGTTCATATTATCGTTATAGAATTTCAATTCCGGTATGTAGGTCCTCACAGGGTTGTCAATATCAATCTTCCCCTCGTCCTGCAACATGCCAAGTACGGAAGCTGTAAAAGCTTTGGTGCAGGAGCCAATGGCAAACAAGGTATTAGGCGTAACGGGCAATTTTTTATCAACATCGCGGTAGCCAAACCCTTTTGCATATACTACTTTGTTTTTTTCAACCACGGCAACGGCAAAGCCTGCCGCATGCCAGTCTTTCAGCACACGGGCAAAGGCAGTGTCTAAGCCGTCAAACCGTTTGTCTGCTGATGTTTGAGCAGTTCTTTTCTGGGCGTTAACACAAATACAGAAAGCAATAAATGCAATTGCTAATACAATTTTTCTCATAGTTTGATTTTTCTTTTCCGGGGAATGTATTTTAATAAAATGATTAAACCAGTCAGATGGTAAACAAAGAAACCGATTTTAGATGGAAATATGTTTTTTAAAATAGCCGGGCCTTCATTCCGGGTGGCTGGCGTTGTTCCCGAATAAGTAACTTTTTAAAGCGGACACTGTTTGTATCAAAAACGTACAGTTTACAGGTCAATTCAATCGTAATAAATTGATTTTTAAAAAGTTAGAGGCTTGGCATATTGTTAGTGAGTTTTATGGGTGAAACTCCGGCACGTCAATCCATCGCTTGATTAAAAACACAAACTGTTTTCTATGTTTCGAAATTATTTTAAAACCGCATGGCGAAATTTGCTGAAGAATAAAACTTCTTCTTTCGTTAACATAAGTGGATTGGCCGTGGGTATGGCTGTTGCGCTGCTAATTGGTTTATGGATATGGGATGAAATCTCCTTCGACCATTATCATCAAAACCATGCCACATTGGCCCAGGTATGGGATACTCAAACATGGAACGGCGAAACCGGAACCGGGCCTGGTATTGATATTCCTCTTGCAAATGAATTGCGTAGTAACTATTCAAATGACTTTAAAGCCGCGGCTTTAGCCTCAGCAATTGAGGATGGCCATATTTTTGCAACAGGCGATAAAAAAATATCCAGCTCTGGCATGTGGGCTCAACCTCAATTGCCATCCATGCTTACCCTTAAAATGATAGAGGGCAGCAGAAATGCCTTAACGGATCCTTCTTCTATATTGCTTAGTTCATCTTTGGCAAAAACACTTTTTGGTGATGCTGATCCCATGAATAAGACAATTCAATTAGATAAAAGTATGGTTGTAAAAGTAGAAGGTGTTTTCGAAGATCTGCCGCATAACACCTCTCTTTATGCTTCTAAATTTTTTCTTACATGGGATAAATTCCTCACTACCCAAAGCAAAGATGCACAAACACAATGGGGTAATCATGGTTACCGGCTATTTGTACAAGTGAACGATAATGAAGGTTTTGATAAAGTAACTGCTAAAATTAAAGACATTCCTCAAAAGCACCTGAAGGAAGGCAAAGAAGAAATACTGCTTCACCCGATGGACAAATGGCATTTATACAGCGAGTTCAGGAATGGAAAAGTTGCTGGTGGCCAGATTCAGTTCGTTTGGCTATTTGGTATAATAGGCGTGTTTGTGTTGCTGCTTGCCTGTATTAATTTTATGAACCTCGGTACAGCAAGAAGTGAGAAGCGGGCAAAAGAAGTAGGCATTCGCAAGGCTATTGGTTCATTACAGAGGCAGCTAGTCGGACAGTTTCTGAGTGAATCACTTGTAATGACTTTCTTCGCATTCTTCTTAGCCATCATCATGGTAATATTGTCGCTTCCTTTCTTCAATGAGTTAGCACATAAACAAATGTCGGTTCCGTGGATAAATCCTGTTTTCTGGTTGTTTACTTTGGGGTTCACATTGTTCACGGGCCTTGTTTCTGGCAGTTACCCTGCTTTTTATCTCTCAGGTTTTAAACCAATCAAGGTTTTGAAAGGTAATTTTCGAATTGGGCGTTTCGCATCGCTTCCCCGTAAAATATTGGTTGTAGTACAATTTACTGTATCAGTTACATTAATCATTTGCACCATCATTGTTTTCAGGCAAATACAATTTGCTAAAAGCCGCCCGGTTGGCTATACCCGTGAAGGGCTTATTACAGTATCTATGAATACAACTGACATGGCCTCTCATTACAATGCCATCAGGAACGATCTTATACAAACAGGTTCTGTAGAAGATATGGCACAATCATCCAGTCCTGAAACGGCTGTAGATGCTGCTCTTACTGGTTTTGACTGGAGAGGTAAAGACCCTAATTCCGCCCCCCTTTTTGGCGCTATTGGTGTAACACATGACTTTGGAAAAACCATTGGCTGGAAAATAACAGAAGGGCGTGATTTTTCGAGAAACTTTCCTGCAGATTCGGGAGCGTTTATTTTAAACGAATCTGCTGCGAAACTTACAAGTTTAAAAAATCCCGTTGGAGAGATGATAAAATTTAACGGAACAGACCATCAGGTTATAGGAATAGTAAAAGACATGGTGATGGAATCACCCTACAGCCCGGTGAGCCCTACAATTTTTGTATTGGATTATCGTTGGGCTAATTTTATCACCATACGTATAAGGCCATCCATGCCCGCAAGTGATGCACTCAATAAAATAGAGTCCGTATTTAAGAAATATAATCCAGGCAGTCCATTCGGGTATCAATTCACAGATGAAGAATACGCTAAAAAATTTTCTGATGAAGTGCGTATTGGTAATCTCGCCAGAATCTTTGCCATTCTTGCCATTTTTATTTCTTGTTTAGGGTTATTTGGGCTGGCTTCATTTGTTGCCGAACAGCGTATCAAGGAAATTGGTATAAGAAAAGTATTGGGGGCATCTGTGCTTAGCGTATGGCATTTACTTTCCAAAGATTTTGTAGTGCTGGTTATCATTTCTTTTCTCATAGCTGTCCCAACGTCTTATTATTTTATGCATAGCTGGTTGCAGAATTATAATTACCGTACAGAAATTTCATGGTGGATTTTTGTTGCATCGGGTATTGGTTCGTTGGTGATTACTGTATTGGTGGTAAGTTTCCAGGCAATAAAAGCAGCTATCGCAAACCCGGTAAAGAGTTTAAGAACGGAATAACGGCCACCGCCCCTAAAGGGGAGAAGGAGGATGAATACGGATTTGTGTATCAGCTTTAATCCTTACAATCCTGAAAATCTGCCCGCCCGGATGACCGGTCGGACGGGCGTTCAATCCTTCGCTCAAACTACAAACTGAAAACTATCACAAAGTGACCCATTAGGGCAAACTGTAAACTTTTTTATATGCTTAAAAATTATTTCACCATTGCCTTACGTAACCTTCGCAAGAATAAGGTCTTTAGCCTTATTAATATAGTGGGGCTATCAACAGGTATTGCCTGTTTTAGCCTATTACTGCTGTATACCACCTACGAGGGCAGCTTTGATAAATTTCATAAAAATGCAGCCAACATTTATCGCCCCTATGAATGGAACAGGCTTACCGATGATCATACGCCCATTGCTTATACGGATGTATCTGGCCCCACGTTCACATCATTTGGCCAGGGTATGAAACAACTGCTGCCCGATGTAAAGGACTATGTTAATATACAATTGCCATGGGGCGAAAACCTTATGCGCACGGGCAATAAGGTGACCCGCGTTAGGGTAACTTATGCTGACCCTTCCTTTTTTTCTGTATTCACTTTTCCAATGCTGCATGGCAGTACCACAGGTGCGTTACAAAACCCGGATGATATTGTATTAACTGAAACGAGGGCAAAGCAGATATTTGGCAACAGCGATGGAGTTGGCAAAACAGTGGAAATACAAATTGGCACAACGTTCAGGTTATTTAAAGTGTCTGCAGTAGCAAAAGATATTCCAGCAAACTCCACTATACAGTTTGATGTGTTGGGCAATTTTCATTTTGCAGTAGCCAACAACAACCAGTTTATCATCGGTAATAACTGGCACCCAACCGTAAGGCAAACGTATGTATTGTTAAGGTCGGGAAGCACATTTGCCGGCGACGCGCAGAGGCTGGCCAAGTTTATGCAAACGTATGACCCAATGTTTGTTACCAACACAAAAAACTTCATAGCCGACATGAAGAAAACCGGTAATAGCTGGAACGAAAGTGACTTGCCTGTAAGTTTAAAAATGCAGCCGTTATTATCTATACACACCGATGCAACATTTACTGCCTGGGGCTTTACTGATTACGGCAAAATAAACCCAATGGTTATATGGGTTCTAATGGCCATTGCCGCAGGTATTTTACTTATTGCATGTATTAATTTTACTACACTGTCAGTAGGCCGTGCAGCGGCGAGGAGTAAAGAGGTCGGCGTACGCAAGGTAATAGGTGCTGCGCGCGGCCAGGTTATTTTGCAGTTTCTTGTTGAAGCATTAATATTATCAGCAATTTCAACAGTTGGCGGCTTATGTATAGCCGCACTGCTTCTGCCCTGGTTTAATATGCTGGCTTCAACAAATTTGCATTTTTCATTGTTACAATACCCGCAATTAAATACAATAATGGCTGCCGTTATGCTGGCAGTGGCCCTGGTAGCAGGCGGCTACCCGGCAATAATGTTGTCAAAGTTTAAGCCCATACAAGTACTGAAGAGTAAAATAAAGGTGGGTGGCTCAAACTTCTTTACAAAATCATTGGTAACGTTTCAGTTTGTGTTATCTATCGCGCTTATTGTTTCCACTGTCATCATCCTTCAGCAAACAACTTATATGATGAGTAAAAACCCGGGCTTTAATAAAGAAAATGTTGTGGCTGTTGATGCATTACAAACTGATGCAAACGTGGTGTTTCCGTTATTTAAACAGGCAGCGCTTAAAAACCCTTCGGTTATTGGTGTTACAAGTGCGGCAGCCGGCTTAGGGCAAGGGCAGGATTTTTTAGGGTTTTCTGACAAAGGCCTTTCGGCGGACATTAATGTTATTGATACCGGCTACATTAATGTAATGGGCATGCAGTTGATAGCAGGCCAAAACCTGCGGGCTACATTATTTAATGACACCATAAAGCCTATTATTATTAATGAAACTATGATGAAGGCTTTTGGATGGAATGCAGGCAATGCAGTTGGCAAACAAATAAAAAATTTCCAGGGCGGCATAGTCGTGGTAGCGGGCGTAGTTAAAAATTTTAATTACCGCCCGCTGAGCGAGGATATAAAAAACCAGGTATTTAAAACTTCAACGGATAAAGGATACGGCCATTTTTATGTGCGCATCCGTTCAGGCAATCCTGCACCAGCTATTGCAGCACTGCAACAGGCATGGAACAGCGTATTACCCGGAATACCCATGAAATATAGTTTCCTGGACGATGATGTGAACAGCTATTATTCATCAGAACAAAAGTGGAGCAGCATTGTAGGCATTGCCGGGGGCGTTGCCATTGTTTTGGCAAGCCTTGGTTTACTGGGCCTGGCGGCACTTGCAGCCGTTAACAGAACAAAAGAAATTGGTGTAAGAAAAGTACTGGGTGCTTCTGTAATAAATATTGTAAGGCTTATATCAAAAGATTTTTTACAGCTTATTATAATTGCCTTTGTAATTGCATCACCTGTTGCATGGTATGTTATGCATAGCTGGTTGCAAAACTATGCATACCACATTACCATAAGCTGGTGGATATTTTTAGCAGCAGGCATAACCGCAGTGCTAATAGCGTTGGCCACCATTAGTTACCAGGCGATAAAGGCTGCCATTGCAAACCCGGTAAAAAGTTTAAGGACGGAATAGTACGGAGATTTGGGTGGATTAAACGGATTGTGAGGATTAGACCCCATATACACTCCATCGCATAACTATAACTACAAACTGGTTTCTATGCTTAAAAGTTTTTTCAAAACAACCATGCGTGCGTTATTAAAAAATAAAACGTACAGCTTTCTTAACATTTTTGGGCTGGCTATTGGCATTGCCTGCACGGGGCTTATTTTTTTGTGGGTGGAAAGTGAGTTGGGCTACGATAATGTGAACCTAAAAAAAGACCAGCTATACATGGTGCTCAACAACTGGCCCTGGGCAGCTCATTTCAGCACGTACGATAATACCCCCGGCCCTTTGGCTCCGGCAATGAAGGCGGAGATACCCGGTATTGTCAATACCTGCCGTTACACAGACGGGCAGAATAATCTTTTGTTCAGCATTGGCGACAAACGCATGTATGCAGGAGGCATATATGCCGATTCCTCTTTATTCAGCATGTTAACGTTGCCTTTTGTGCAGGGCAATGCAGGCGACGCTTTCAAGCAACTATATTCACTGGTAATAACTGAAAAAGCAGCAAAAAAATTTTTTGGTGATACAAAAAATGCAGTAGGCAAAACGGTTAAAATTGATAACAAACAGAATTATACAGTTACAGGGGTTATAAAAGACTTTCCGCAAAACAGCACACTGCAATTTGAGTGGGTGGCGCCTTTTGAAATAACCCTTAAAGAAAATGAAGGGCTTGCGGATTGGGATAATAATAACATACTTACCCTTGTTGAATTGAATAGTAACGCCAGCGTTAATAAAATAAATGACCAATTGCAAGGCTTTATTAAAAAACGAGTACCCGGAAGCATCGTGAGCAGCTTTTTATTCCCTATGGGCGATTGGCACCTGCGGTTCGATTTTGAGAACGGCAAGCAAACGGGCAAAGGGCGCATACAATATGTGCACATGTTTACGCTTATTGCATGGATTATACTCTTTTTAGCCTGCATCAATTTTATGAACCTCGCCACTGCACGCAGCGAAAAACGTGCAAAAGAGGTTGGTGTGCGCAAAGTGCTGGGTTCGGGCAAGCAACGGCTTATTACACAATTTATAGGCGAGGCACTATTTATGTCGCTGCTTTCGGTAATAACAGCTGTTGTCATCATGATGTTTGTACTCCCCGCATTTAATACGCTTTCGCAAAAAACATTGTCGCTTAATTTGTTTGCCCCAACACATTTATTTGCTCTGCTTGCCATTACCGCTATCTGTGGTTTAGTGGCTGGCAGTTATCCGTCGTTGTATTTGTCGTCCTTTAACCCGGTGTTTGTTTTAAAAGGCCTGAAGCTTAAAACAGGGAGCGCCGGTTTAATTCGCAAAGGGCTTGTTGTATTGCAATTTACGGTCTCCATTGTCCTCATCATCAGCACTATAATTATTTTTCAACAGATACAGCATGTAAAAAACCGGGATCTTGGTTACAATAAAAATGATTTATTAGAAATGCCCTTGCAGGGTGATATGGGCAAAAACTTTAGCGCCATAAAACAACACCTGCTCAATACCGGTATCGTTGAAAACGCTGCCCTTACCGACCATCAAACTTTATACGGCGGACAAAACAGCGACGGCTTTAGCTGGAAAGGTAAAGATGCAAATGCAAAATTTATCATTTCCTTAAGGCACATAAGCCCGGAAATGATAAGTACCTACGGCATAAAGCTTATGGCAGGCAGGGATTTTAATGCAAGCCCGGCAACAGACAGTGCCAACGTTATCATCAACGAATCGTTTGCAAAACTGATGAGAACTAAAAATGTGATTGGTGAAACAATACACTACCAGTACAATGATGGCAGCTACACGGTTGTTGGCGTGGTAAAAGATTTTTTGTATGGCGATATGTATGGCAAACCAGACCCATTGATATTTTTCCCGCAGTCACAGTACGAAAACACCATGTATATACGATTGAAAAATCATACAGACCCTGAACAGGCCGTGGCAAAAATTGAAGCGGTAATGAAGAAAGATAGCCCCGCCTACCCCTTTGATTACAGGTTTGTTGATACACAGTTTGACCAGTTATTTTTAAGTGAAATGCTGATTAGTAAATTGTCACGTGTGTTTGCTGCGCTGGCAATCATCATATCATGCCTTGGATTATTTGGCCTGGCTGCTTACACCGCCGAGCGCAGGACGAAGGAAATAGGCATTCGTAAAGTGCTGGGCGCAAGTGTCGCTGGCCTCACGGGGCTGTTATCAATAGAATTTATAAAGCTTGTTATTGTATCATCTCTGCTGGCCTTTCCGCTGGCATGGTATGCAATGAATGCATGGCTGCAAAACTATGCCTACCGCATAAACATAAGCTGGTGGGTATTTGCCGCAGCAGGTGCGGCGGCAATGCTTATAGCGGTTATCACCATCAGCTTTCAGGCAATAAAGGCTGCGCTGATGAACCCGGTGAGGAGTTTGAAGACGGAATGAGGACGTGAATCGTGAATGGCGGAAGAGTAAATGAGGAGAGCAATTTTAAGTACTGAAATAATTTTTATTTTTTGAAGGCTCGATGCCGTTTTTTTTTTGATAGCGAAAAAATATTAATGCAACACTTCAAAAATTGTTGTGTATTTGAGTAAGCCCACGCCTTTTTTAACTGGAAACTATAAACTGAAAACTATAAATTGTCTTTTCTATGCTTAAAAGCTTCATTAAAACAACCATGCGTACGTTGCTGAAAAACAAGACGTACAGCTTTTTAAACATCTTCGGTCTTGCCATTGGCATAGCTTGCACCGGGCTGATATTTTTATGGGTGGAAGATGAAATGGCCTACGACCATGTGAACGTAAAACGCGACAACTTGTACATGGTACTGAACAACTGGCCCTATGCAGAACATTATAGCACAGTTTCAGTTACACCAGCGCCGATGGCGGCCGCCATGAAGGCGGAAATACCTGGCATTGCCAACACTTGCCGTTACACGGCCTGGCAAACAAACCTGTTATTTGCCACCGGCGATAAGCCAGTATATGCAAACGGATTGTACGCAGACTCGTCGGTGTTCAGCATGTTTACACTGTCTTTTGTGCAAGGCAACCCCAACGATGCGTTTAAACAGTTGTATTCTTTGGTGGTTACAGAAAAAACGGCCAAAAAGTTTTTTGGCGATACTAAAAATGTAATCGGCAAAACCATAAAGGTTGATAACAACCAGGATTATATTGTTACAGGCGTGGTAAAAGATATTCCGGCTAATGCATCCTTGCAGTTTGAATGGCTGGCGCCTTTTCAAATATTCTATAACCAAAACCAATGGCTCTCCAATTGGGAATGGAACGGCGTAACAACCGTTGTTGAGCTGGGCGATAACAACAACCTTGCTTCAGTAAACAAGCAGTTGCAAGGCTTTATTAAAAAAAAGGTACCCACCAGCATCGCCAGCAGCATGCTGTATGGTATGAACGACTGGTACTTGCGGTGGAGTTTTGACAACGGCAAGCCAACCGGTAGCGGCCGCATACAATATGTGCACATGTTTACGGCCATTGCGTGGATAATACTGTTTTTAGCCTGCATTAATTTTATGAATCTTGCCACCGCACGTAGCGAAAAGCGGGCGAAGGAAGTAGGCGTGCGCAAGGTAATGGGTAGCGGCAAACAAAGGCTGGTAATGCAGTTTTTGGGTGAGGCCATGTTTATGTCGGTACTGTCGGGTATAACGGCGGTGTTTATTATCATATTAGTACTGCCAGCGTTTAACACGCTTAGCCAAAAACAGCTTTCCCTTGGTTTGTTGCAACCCATGCACATAGCCGCGCTGGCAGCGGTTACATTGGCATGCGGTTTTGTGGCAGGCAGCTACCCGTCGCTGTACCTGTCGTCGTTTAACCCCGTGCAGGTGTTAAAAGGTATAAAGCTAAAAACCGGCAGCGCCGGTGTTATACGCAAAGGCTTGGTGGTGTTGCAGTTTACGGTATCAATTGTGCTAATCATTAGCACCGTAATTATTTACCAACAAATACAGCATGTAAAAAACCGCGATATTGGTTTTGATAAAAACAATTTGATGGTAATGGATTTGCAGGGCAGCATGGCCAAAAATTTTGATGCCATTAAACAAGACTTACTAAACACCGGCTTGGTTGAAAACGCCGCCCTAACCGACCATGAAACGCTTTACGGCGGTAATAACACCGATGCCCTTACCTGGCGGGGTAAGGACCCGTCTTCAAAAGTAGTAATATCAACACGCGGTGTAAGCCCTGGCTTGTTAAACACCTGCGGCATTAAACTGCTACAGGGGCGCGACTTTAATACGAACCGCGCCGCCGACAGCATGAGTGTTATAATTACCCAAAGCCTGGCCAAAATAATGGGCATGCCCAACCCTGTTGGCCAAATAATACGCGAGGACACCTTAAGTTTCCATATTGTTGGCGTGGCGCATGATTTTGTATACGGCGATATGAACGGGGCCAAAAGCGACCCGCTAATGTTTTACTGTGTGCCGCATTACCAAGATGAAACCAACATGTACGTGCGCCTGAAACCACAGGCGGGTACCGAACAGGCAGTTGCAAAAATAGAAGCGGTGATGAAGAAGGACAACCCCGCTTACCCGTTTACTTACAAATTTGTGGATGATGAATTTAACCAAATGTTTTTAAGCGAGATGCTTGTAAGCAGGCTCTCGCGCATATTTGCCGCGCTGGCTATTATCATTTCATGCCTTGGTTTGTTTGGCCTTGCAGCATATACCGCCGAAAGGAGAACAAAGGAGATAGGCATACGCAAGGTGCTTGGTGCAAGCGTAACAGGTTTGGCGGGCTTGTTGTCAACCGAGTTTGTAAAGCTGGTGGGGCTTTCCGCATTGATGGCCTTTCCGCTGGCATGGTATGCCATGAACGCATGGCTACAAAACTATGCTTACCGTATAACCATAAACTGGTGGGTATTTGCGGCAGCGGGCGCAGCCGCCATGCTTATAGCGGTTATCACCATCAGTTTCCAGGCGATTAAGGCCGCACTGATGAACCCGGTGAGGAGTTTGAAGACGGAATAGTACGGAGATTTGGGTGGCTTAGAGGGATTGTGAGGAAGGGACTACATACACACTATATCCCATAACTATAAACTGCAAACTGTTTTTTATGTTAAAAAACTATTTTAAAACTGCTTTACGCAACCTGTTGCGCAACAAAACTTACGCAGTGGTCAACATTGTTGGCTTGGCCGGCGGAATAGCCGCCTGCCTGCTGATATTTTTGGTACTTCAGTTCGAGCTAAGTTTTGATAATTTTCATAAAAATAAAGACCGCATTTACCGGCTGGTAAGTGTACCCTATAAATCAGGCACACCATTCAATACAACTGGCAGTGTTCCTCTGCCAGTTGCCGAAGGGTTGCGTGTAGACTATCCGCAACTGGAAAAAGTAGCAGCCATTTTCGCGAGAGATGGACAAATAACTATTCCTTCAGCAGGTAATGGCCAGCCGGAAAAAAAATTCAACGAGGAGAGGAATTTTTATTATGCCGAGCCCTCCTTCTTTGACATCTTTAATTTTCAATGGCTGTCCGGAAATCCTAAAACTGCTTTGTCTGCCCCTAACACCGCCGTTCTTACACAAGCGATGCCTGAAATAATTCACCTGGCTTACCACTACCAATACTC
>JABDFW010000029.1:0-1226 GCA_013286305.1 Bacteroidota bacterium | reverse complement strand
CCGATAACTCCATAACTATCTTTCCAGCAACCCAGCACTACGGGGGTTATGGGGTCACGGAGGGACGTACCGTTAAAATCCTTCACAACACCCACAACAGGCGCGCGTTTATCACCACCCCAAAAACTTATTTCTTTGCCAATAATATCCTGCAAATTGCGGATGCCCAATTTTTTCACCAGCATTTCATTTACAAGAAAACCCTTTAAGGTATCACTTGCAACATAAGGCTTTCCGGCAAGCAGTTGGATATTGTAAGTCTTAAGATAATCGGCATCCGCCCATTTAAAATATGCCTGGAACTCGGTTTTTTTGACGGCATGGTTAAATGTAAAAGGGCTGCTCCAATAATCGCCATCAGAGGGGGGCGCTGAGCTGAAGCTTACCTTTTTAATACCCGGCAATTGCAATAACTGGTTACGCACCGCGTCCATTTTAGTCTCGCTTACACTATCGCCCGGGATGGGCACATTTACTATTGCCTCTTTATCAAATCCCATGGAGGCATGCCTGAAATAATTCACCTGGCTTACCACTACCAATACTCCGATGATCATTACCTGTGCAATGCCGAACTGTAAAACTACCAGCCCCCTGCGCAAAGAAATACCGCCAACCATTTTGGAGGTGATCTTATTTTTCAACGTGTTGATGGGATTGAAACCTGAGAGCACTAATGCGGGATAAAACCCTGATAGTAACGTTACGCATAACGTAACTGTCAAAAGGAATAAAATAATGGCTGGGTTATTCTTTATGTTAAAGCTTAGTGTAAGCCTGAGCAGGTTATTTAGTAAAGGCAATGCAATATTTGCCAAAACAACCGCCAGCAATACGGCAGAAACAGTTATTAAAGCCGTTTCGCCTAAAAACTGTTGTACCAATTGCCGGCGGCTGCTTCCCAATACTTTTCTTATGCCTACTTCCCTTGAACGATGAACGGCCTGGGCTGTGGCAAGATTTACGAAATTTACACAGGCTATCACAACCAAAAACAGAGCTATCAGCCCTAACGATGTAATAAGTTCTTTACTGAATGTGCGGCCGCTAAAATTGCCAAACAGGCTGTTAAAATGCATGTCGGCAAGCGGTTGCAGTACAATGCCCTGGTCTACAGCATCTGCCGGTTTATGTTTCTTTACAAAATCATGCATGTACAAATTAAATCGTTCAACACTCAGGCCCGGAGGCAATACCGCGAAGCTATACCCCCGGCCATAAGTGCC
>JABDFW010000028.1 GCA_013286305.1 Bacteroidota bacterium | reverse complement strand
ATAATGGCTATTGCCGCAGTGATTTGTGCAGGCTTGGGGAAAACGAACATCCTTTTTATTTAATTTTAGTTCTTGAAAATTAAAGATATGGAGATTTATAAACCGTTTAGCTACTAAATATTTTGTTAGGTGAATAAACCCAAATACGAGGTGAATTTTTGGGAAAAGGCCAACAGTAATGATATGACCGGGAAAATCAGTTATTATAATTAAATCAGCATTACCAATTTACCTTTTATTGAATCACCTTTTCTACTCTTGTTAGCTTGCCATCTTTACTCACGCCCTCAACTATTACTCTAAAACTGTCTGTTACATCATTATTATAAAACTGGAATTTAATAATGTGATTTTCCTTTGTAGTTAATACCACAGGGTTCCAATATAATGTAGAGCGTACATCTCCCTGCTCATTCTTTGGGTCGAATGTGCCATAGTTAGGCGAATAAAACTGCCTTGCAAAGGTATAACCCGCAACCATTTTATAGGGCATCCCCCTGCCCGCAGTGTTTGATTTTACATCGCCGCCTTTGCGCGTGTAAATAGCAATGGCGCCGCCGCTGCCACCCCCCGCACTGCCAAAAAAGGGTGGCCTCATTACTTTTATATAAGCAACGTCACTCATATTTAAACTTGTTACCTGGTCAACACTCACATTCATTTCATCCATAAACAGGTCGGGGGTAGCGCCGCGCCAGCTAAGTGAAACCTGCGGTGTTCCTGCGTTACT
Source organism: Bacteroidota bacterium (assembly GCA_013286305.1). GTDB lineage: Bacteria > Bacteroidota > Bacteroidia > Chitinophagales > Chitinophagaceae > JABDFW01. Next base: position 36,030 of record JABDFW010000028.1, on the reverse strand, counting down.
AATCGTTAAGCCTGCAACTTTTCCTGTTAAGTATGTAAGCACGTCACGCATATTTGCTGCAGTGGGGTCAGTTAAAAGATCAAATTGAGCCGCTGCATCGCCGCCACTGAATAAACCGGTCGCATATTTTTCGTCCAGTATCTCCAAATGACTTTTCGTTTTAGCCTGTACTGTTACTTCTTTTAAAGTAGCAGTTTTTAGCAATTCCTGCAAACGGGCTTCTTCTGAAGCCATGATGCTGTTACGATAATCACCTGTGGTATCAAAAAAAGAAAGCCCCATATTATTCTTGTCAATAAATATATGTCTTGGCGAAGGGATGCCTCCGGTGCTTAAAGTAACTTCCGTTGAATTATCAAGGCCGCCTTTGCCGCCAAACTGGTAATATACTTTCAGCGTATCAAAAAAAATAAGATCGGGTTTTGCAAAGGTTCCGTCATCACGTAACGGGATGGTTACAAAATGTTTGCTTGTATCTTTACCCTTGCCTGTCATAACCGTAAATATCGAACCGGCCTCACGTAATTGCTGTGGTGTAGCGCCATATACTTTCCCGGAGAAACTTAAATAAGTTGAATCTTTTGGGTACTTCAGAACGGGTGTTTTGCCTGCTATCACTTCTTCCCATTTAAACCTTCGCCATCCATTTGTAAGCAACACCAGGTCAAGGTGCCGTGCAACACTATCACTGCTATTTGAAAAATAGTACGAAGGATGAAATACCCTGCCCCTCAAATCGCCTGTCATCAGTAAACGGGAAATAATATCATCCGAACTATCAACACCAAGGCCTGCATCAGTAACAGAAACAGAAAGATTTGATTCAATAGAATCAGGCGTATTTATAACCAGTACATTTCTTCCCCGGTTTGATGTTCCCAACGCTGCAAAACCTACTTCCGGATCAAAATGATAATCATCATTATTTATAAAAGAGATCCGTTCGGCAACAGGCATCCAGTTAGCATTAAACAATGTTACCTGTAATATGCCGGTAGGCAATTGAGCAGTCGGTATTGTGCCGCCTATAAAAGGCGATTCATCAAGCTTTACGCTGGCCATATATACCATTTGTTGTTGCATGGTTGCAACAATATGCAGCTGCTTATCTGGTTCTGAGGCATTATCTGAGCGTTTAATAATAAACCCGGTTTTCTCCTTTCCTGGTCTTATTTCAAAAGTGGCGCCTTCATTTTTTATTGCAGGCAGAACAGTTGTATAGGAAGTTTTTTGGTCATCTTTCCATTTGGCAGTATAGGTTTCGCCGCTTTGTGCGTTTAAATAAAAATAACCCATGCCATCGTGCATGCAGTTAATAGTATCAACGGTAATGCCCTTACTGTTTACAACTATGCCTTTTACATTGGCCGGCCTGCCGCTCTGATAAATTGCTTTAAACGCTATTTTAGTATTTATTCCTGCAATGCAATCACCACCCTCCGGAAAAAATTGTATAGATGCCGTTAAAGGCTTTACAATAATTTTTGTGTTACTGTTTGTTTGTTTTTGTATAATACGAAGATCCCTGTCGTACAAAAAAGCAGTGTCAAAATTCAGCATCCATTTTGTATAGGCATGCACGTGAATATTTTTACCGTTGTAATAAGAAGAGATATCAAAATTGCCGGCTGCTGATGAAATCTGGATTGGATAAACGCCATGCATTAAAATATTGCCCGCAGTGTCTGTAAAATCAATATAAAAATTCTTACTCAGGTCCGAATTTTCAAATCCTTTTAATAAATACGCTTTAAACCAAACTGTTTCGCCCGCAGCGTAGGCTGGTTTGTCAAACTGTATATATATCTTTTCCTGTGGGTAATTAGCGCTGTATTTATCTATATTATCCTTAACTGCCTGAAGGGAAGGCGCCTGCGCAAATACACAGGCCTGTACTAATAACAGCACGATCAAAAAAAAATTCCGCATGGTAAGGTCAATATTAGGTATAACAGTTTGTTTTGTTGGTAAAAATAACAGGTATCGTTTTTTAATCAATCATCTTAACACTTTAACAACAATATTTTTTCGGTAAAGTACCATATTCTTATTTGTTAAATGGCCATACTGCAATAATCCACCTTTTCTTTTTCAGCGTTCCCATCATATACTTCCGGCCGGGAACAGAGTTTATACAGAAACTTACCTGTTAGTATTCTACAGTCGCAAATTACTTATAACTTCAACTAAATAACTATTTGTTTATGAGATTTAAAATGATGCTGGCTTTTTTATGTTGCGCAATTTGTGCAACCGCGCAAAAAACAGACCGCACGCTGCAACAACAGGTAGAAGACCTGCTTAAAGGGTTTAACGGCTATGTGGGTGTTTATGTGCATGACCTTAAAAAGAATAAAACAATTGCTATTAATGCAGATACTGTTTTTCCTACGGCAAGTATTGTAAAAATATCAATCCTTACCGGGGTGATGGACAAGATACAAAAAGGGCTGCTGGATTATCACCAGCGCCTAACCTATACTGATTCATTGTATTACAGCGAGGGAGACGATATCATGTCTCTTGCCAAACCCGGCTCAACCATTGAGCTAAGCAAGGTTATGATGCTGATGCTTACCATAAGCGATAACTGCGCCAGCCTTTGGTGCCAGGGCCTTGCAGGCGGCGGTACACGCATTAACCAGATACTTGACAGCCTGGATTTTAAAGTAACACGCGTGAACAGCCGTACCCCCGGCCGCGAAGCCAACAGGAGCATGTATGGCTGGGGGCAAACATCGCCGCGCGAAATTGCTGCATTTATGGAGAAGATAGTAAAGGGAGAAGTTTTAAGCAAACAAAGCAGCGAAAAAATGCTGCGGTTGCTCAGCAGGCAGTATTGGGATGAAGAAGCTATAAGCCAAATACCACCCGGAACTTTTGTTGCAGATAAAAACGGCGCATTGGATGAAAACCGCAATGAAGTGGCGTATGTAAACGGAAAAGATTGCTCTTACATTTTCAGCATATTTACAAAGAATAATAAAGATACCAGTTGGCAGTATAACAACGAAGCATGGGTGCTTACGCGCAAGTTATCGGCATTGTTGTGGCATTATTATAATCCTAAGGCAGAGGTGTCAGATGAACCGATAAGGAAGTAAGGTGATCACAAAAAAATATGATATACTGCAAAACTCATAATATAGGCAAGCCCTGTCATATACATTAATTGTATTGCCGGCCATTTCCAGCTACGGGTTTCTCTTTTAACAACAGCCAGGGTGCTCATACATTGCATTGCAAGCAGGTAAAAAACCATAAGGCTTACGGCGGTGGCAAGGGTATAAACTTTGGTGCCATCCTCTCGGGTAGCGGTTTGCATTTTTTGTTTAAGGGTCGCATTATCATTTTCCTCAACGCTGTAAAGTGTGGCCATCGTTCCTACAAACACCTCACGCGCGGCAAAAGATGTTATAAGCGCAATGCCTATCTTCCAGTCATACCCAAGAGGTTTTATTACCGGCTCAATGCCTTTACCCAAAATACCTGCGTAAGAATTTTGCAGTTTTTCTGAATGGTATTGTTTGTTAACTGCTGCCTGGGCCTCGGGCGATGGGCCGGCCTGTTGCTTTAAAACAGTATATTTTTTTTCAACTGCATCCGTTCTTCCCGAAGGCCCATAGCTGCTGAGGAACCACAACAGCAAACTAATGAGAATAATAACACGGCCTGCATCATATACAAATATCTTTGCTTTCTCCACCATGGTTATACCAACATTCTTCCAGCGCGGGGCGCGGTAATCGGGTAGCTCAAGAATGAAAAAGCTTTTTTCCTTCATTTTTACAATAAACCTTAATACATAACTAACCGTTAAAGCCATAACAACGCCGAGTAAATACAGCGCCATCATCACCAACCCCTGAAGGCTCAGAAACCCAAAATAATATTTACCCGGTACAACAAGCGCTATCAATATGGTAAAAACAGGCAACCGGGCGCTGCAGCTCATAAGCGGGGTAACTAATATAGTTAATAATCTTTCTTTTTTGTTTTCAATATTACGTGCGCTCATAATAGCGGGCACAGCACAGGCAAAGCCGCTTATCATGGGCATTACGCTTTTACCGTTAAGCCCCACTTTGCGCATTAGTTTATCGCTTAAAAAACTGATGCGTGCCATATAGCCCGAATCTTCCAGCAGCGTTATTAACCCGAACAATATCATTATTTGGGGCACGAACAGCAGTACACCATTCATGCCCGCAAGAAATCCGTTAACCAATAAATTGCTCCACCATGCAGCAGGCAATACGCCGCCCAACCATTGGCGCAGTTGGGCAAAACTCCAGTCAATGGCATTCATCGGGTATTGCGCCAGCCAAAAAATGCTTTGGAATAACAGGAACAAAACCACCAGCAGCACTAAATAACCCCAAAGGCGGTCTAATAAAATATTGTCAAGGCGCTCAGTAAAAAGCTTTCGTTGGAGCGGATCGGGCTCTACCACGTTTTGCTTCATTATTTGCCTTATGCGCCCATAGCGCTGCATAATTTCCTCGCCCTGTGTTTTGGTGGGGTTAAAGGCGGTATCTTTCTCCACCTTTTCTATGGTTGCCTGGTTTTGCGCCGGCAGAGGGAAATTTTCATGGTTTATAAGATAATGCACCGCGGCATAATCGCTTAGTTTTGGGTAAAGGCTTTTAACCTGTTCTATTGCAGCAGGCGCTAATTCCTTATTAGGAATAAAATCGCGTGCTGCAACAACATGCTGCTTCCTTGCTGTTTGGGCAAGTGTTCTTTTTAGTTGCGGAAGGCCTTTGTTTTTTCTGGGGTTCACTTGAATAACCGGTACTCCCAATTCTCTTTCTAACCCAGGAATATCAATCTCAATACCTTTTTTAGCGGCAATATCCATCATGGTTAATGCCACTACCACCGGGTATTTCAGGTCAATTACCTGGCTGCAAAACAATAAATTTCGTTTTAGGTTACTGGCATCTGCAACCAGCAGGATTATCTCCGGGTGCACTTCAGCGTCTGTGCCCATCATAACTTTATAGGCAACCCATTCATCAGACCTCCGGGGGTATAAGCTATAAGTGCCGGGAAGGTCAATAATTACAGATGAGAGCCTGTCATCCAATTGGCAGTTCCCCGTTTTTTTATCAACCGTAACTCCCGGAAAATTGCCGACTTTCTGGTTTAAACCTGTTAAGGCATTAAACAGCGACGTTTTGCCGCTATTGGGGTTACCGACTAAAGCAATATGAGTATTAGAAACAGGCAAATAGTTATTTAGGCGCAAAAGTAACGTTAGGCAGGTAGCTTATATTACGAGATTGGGAGAATAAGAAGAAAGTCATTAAGTCAATGGTCAATAAGTCATTTAGTCAAAGGTTAAGAAGTCTGGCGCTTTGAACACACAAGTCATTATGTGATAAAAAGACGCCACATAATTTATTAAACTAACGGGAAAAAAGTAAACAGCTTTAAAGCAGGCAGTACATTTGCATAATCAACATGAAAGATCTATGAAGAAGCTGTTGTTAATTCTTGTGTTTGCACCGGTTTTGGTTTTTTCACAAACGCGTAAACAGAAAAAAGCACAGGTAAAAGCAGACCAGGAAACCCTCGCTAACCTTAAGGCCCACGTAATGTACCTGGCTGATGACAAGCTGGAGGGAAGAAGAACCGGTACACCCGGCGAACTGCTTGCAATGCAATATATAAGCGAACAGTTTAAAAAGGATGGATTACAGCCAAAGGGAACTAATGGTTACATACAGGAATTTGATATTGATGAAGGCAAACAATTTACCGATGGGAAAAACATGTTAACCATCAACGGGCATTCGCTTGAACTGAAAAATGACTATTTTCCTCTTGCTTATTCTGCCAACAGTTCAGTTGAAGGCTCTGCATCGCTTGACCTTAGAGAAAAAGGCGCACCGTGGTTTTTTGATGTGAAAGATTTACTGGAAGAGAATAAGGCCAACCCTCATTTTGATATAAACGATGCTATAAGAGCTGAAGCAAAGCGCGATAAAGAAAAAGGCGGTACTGCGCTTATAATATTTAATAGTTCTGCTGCAATAGACAACATTCAGTTTAATAAAAATGACAGTTCCGCGCTTTGTACGATACCGGTGATATATATTGCCGGGGACGCCTGGAAAAAATATTTTGCCGATGCAAACGCTACTTATAATATTTCGCTTAACGTAAATATTTCACCCAAAAAAAGAAAGGCAAGGAATGTTGTCGGGTATCTTAATTTTAATGCGCCCACAACGGTGATCATTGGCGCCCATTTTGATCACCTCGGGTATGGCGAAGATGGCAACAGCCTGGATGGGCAGGGGCAAATTCATAACGGCGCTGATGACAATGCCAGCGGTACAGCCGCCTTGATTGAGTTGGGAAGGATATTACAAACTACTACCGCGGGTAATAATAACTATCTCTTTATTGCTTTTTCCGGTGAAGAACTTGGATTGTTCGGGTCTAAATACTGGCTCGATCATCCATCAGTCAATATTGTTCCTAACTATATGATCAATATGGACATGGTCGGCAGGTACGATTCGTCGCGCAAACTTACCATAGGTGGTTATGGAACATCACCTGTTTGGGCCACTGTATTTGCATCAACAACCGACCCCAACCTGGTAGTAAAGTATGACAGCAGCGGGTCTGGCCCAAGCGATCATTCTTCGTTCTATAGAAAAAACATACCTGTACTTTTCTTTTTTACCAATAGTCACAGCGATTACCACAAAGCTACAGATGACTGGCAGAAAATAAATTTTGAAGGAGAACTGGAAATTGTAAAATATATTGACAGAATAATTGAAGCAACCAATGATAAAGGCAAACTGTCATTTTTAAAAACAAGGGATATGGAGGCACGCTCAATGTCCTTACCTGTAACGCTTGGTGTGATGCCTGATTATGGGTTTACCGGTACAGGAATGCGGATTGACGGCATTAGCAAAGGCAAACTTGCCGAGCGGCTTGGTTTGCAATCCGGGGATGTTTTATTGCAGTTAGGCGATTATAAATTTGTAGATGTAATGACTTATATGCAGGCATTGCAGCATTTTAAGAAAGGAGATAAAACAACACTGCGGATAAAAAGAGGGGATACCGAAAAAACGTTTGATGTTCAATTTTAAGCATCATGAAAAAGCTCACCCTTAACATAGATGAAATAACGGACGATTTTTTTGCCGGTACCCGGTTGCTTGGTATAGTGGTTTCTGCAAAAAACTACCGGTTTTGCTGGCAGGTAAATAACTCGCTTGGGTTCAATTTTCGTTTAGACTCAGATATAGAAATAGAATTAAAGAAAAAAGGGCGCACTTATTTTTTCCCTATCTACCATTACAATGAGCCCAACAATTCACTGCACCATTATATTTATCATAATCATTATGATGGTGAATTCCTGCTGCCCGAGTTCAGGCATATTGATTTTTTATGGCTGTTAAAAGGAGATGAGGTTGAAGATAGCCAATGCCTGCAATTAATTCAATCCTTAAAGGATATAGCAGGTGTTCAATTGGTGACTGAGTTAACAAATGAGCAAATAAAAAATAAAGGCAATTTGGTTATGTAAATAACCGTAATGCTCTTAAGTGATCAACTACAGCCTAACAGGTTCAGTAATATACTGGTGCACTGTTTCACTGAATTTGCACATATTGTCCAGCAACGATGATAGTTCTTCACCTTTTTCCGTTATTGTGTATTCAACTCTTGGGGGAACTTCATCAAAATATGCCCTTTCAATAAAGCCATACCGTTCTAATAATTTAAGACGGTCTGCAAGAATGGTATCGCTGATGAATGTAAGGTCTTCTTTAATAGATTTAAACCTTTTATTCCCCTCTTCAATAGAGAACAGCACATCGCAAACCCATCTTTTGCTAACAAGGTCCAGCAGTTCATTCAATGAACATTTTTCTTCAAGGAAAGACTGGTTACGATAATTAGTTGAAGATAATTTTCTTTCCGCCATAGCTAATTTATTTATGAGTAACTATTAAAATGCTAAGTTATTCCATTCATGAGAAATAAATAGTTCTTTTGCACACACTTAACAAGATTAGCAATTGCCTGATATTTAATAAATTTATTTCGGCGGAAAGAAGCAAAGCGTACGTAAAATATTGAGGACGATTAAAATTTTGTTATCCTGTATAACTAACTTTGGGTTAGACCTGCTTAAGAGAGAACAAGTTACGTGCCGTATGGCATAAGTAAACAATTTTATAAATTACAATCAAGTTTTTATTATGAAAAAAGGAAAAATGCGCCTGCATTTGGTATCATTCTGCTTTGTTATTAGCCTTCTAAGCATTACAATGAATGCTTATAGCAAAAAGGGCGAGAGGTATTATTACCAAATAAAAATTTATCACATTAAAACTGCGGAACAGGAAGAAAGGGTTAATAAATTTCTGCAAAATGCATACCTGCCTGCACTTCACCGTGCCGGCATACCAAATATTGGTGTTTTTAAACCAGTGGAAAAAGATTCTGAGCTGCTGGTGTATGTTTTTATACCATTCACTTCATGGAAACAATTGGAAGGAATAGATAAAAAACTTGAAGCTGATAACCAATACCTTATTGACGGAAAAGATTATCTTGACGCACCTTACAATAATGTTCCCTACCGGCGTATTGAATCAATCCTTTTAAAAGCTTTTGAGGAAGCGCCCATGCCCCTGGTTCCCCAACTTACCGCACCTAAAGCTGAGCGGGTTTATGAACTGCGCAGTTATGAAGGCCCTACTGAAAAATATTACAGGAACAAAGTTGAAATGTTTAATAAAGGCGATGAAGTAGGGCTGTTTAAAAGGCTAAATTTTAATGCGGTATTTTATTCTGAAGTAATTTCAGGAAGCCATATGCCTAACCTGATGTATATGACCACCTTTAACAGCAAAGACGACCGGGAAAAACACTGGAGCGCCTTTGGGAATGATCCTTATTGGAAAACGCTTTCGGCAAAACCTGAATACCAGCACAATGTTTCCAGTGTAACAATTACTTTTTTACATCCCGCTGATTATTCAGATTTTTAAAATAGTTATTAGGAACTGGGGTTTGTTATACAAATACAAGCGTTTGTTAAACGGGAAAATTAACTTTTTAACTGCTGATGCTTTTATAATTTGCAAACATGAAAAATAAGGCTTTTGTAAAACTTTTCTTTTCATTTACCATAATCCTAACCGGTGCTGCATCTGTTAAGGCACAAAACGGCAAAATTTCGGGCAGGATATTTTCCCCTTCAAAGGAAGCCATTCCCCAGGCAACCATTAACCTGTTGGGCAAAGACTCCAGCATTAAAAGGTCGTTGTTAACTGACAGCCTGGGAAATTTTATTTTTAATAATCTTGATGCAACACAATACATTGTACAGGTAAAATCATTGGGTTACCAGGTAATGAACAGGTACGTAATTATGCCAAAAAAGGGCGCAATGAGCCTTGATTCTGTTTTTCTTAACCCATCTTATGACGCTTTAACATCCGTTGTTATTTCTTCAAAAAGGCCTTCAGTTGTGGTAAAGAACGATACTACTGAATTTAGTGCCGCCTCATTTCGCGTAAGGAAAAATGGTACTGTGGAAGATGTATTTAAAAAAATGCCGGGGGTTGAAGTTGATAAGAACGGCGCTGTAAAAGCAGAAGGCGAAACCGTAACACAGATTTATGTTGACGGTAAGCCTTTTTTTGGAACCGATATTAAATCTGTAACACAGAATTTTCCCGCTGACGTGATTGACAAAATTCAAATAATAGATAAAAAGAGCGACCAGGCCCTGGCTACTAAGGTAGAGGACGGCATACATGAAAAGATCATTAATATCACCCTCAAGAAAAACAGGAAAAAGGGTGTATTTGGAAAAGACTATGCAGGGTTCGGTACTGACAGCCGTTATGAAGCAAAAGCAAATGAGAACTTTTTTAACAACGACAGGAAAATATCAATAATAGCAGGTGCCAACAATACCGGGCGTAATGACAATAATAACAGTGGCAGCGACGATGCATCATATAACAACTCAAATGGCATAAGCGACAATAAACAGCTTAAGATAAACTATGCCGATAAATTTGGGAAAGACTTTGACTTTAGTTCGTGGGCAGGGTACGAACACAATAAAAACATCAGGCAGCAAATAATCAGCAGGCAAAATATTTTTACAGATTCTTCCACATTTTATAATGAAAGCAACAGTAGTACATCTGTTAGTAATAATTTGTACACCGGTTTATATTTCGAGTACAGGCCCGACACGTTAACGTTTGTGCGTTTTAACGAATCTGTCGGCTACAATTTTTATAATTACAGTTCTGCCGCGGATTTCAACACCAATTTAATGGACTCGCAGAAATTGAATAATGGAAACAGGCAGTACTTTAACAACACAAAGTCTCCAAATGTAAATGGGCAGGTAAGCTATAATCACCGCTTTGGAAATTCACGCAGAAACCTCTTTATTAATGTAAACAATAATATAAACGACAGCCGTGCAAATGTTTTTAATATTTCCAATAACTATTTTTACCCGGTTGATAGTGCTGCCTACAGCCTGCTCTTAAATCAATTGCAGCTTAATACAAGCAGAACTACAAGAATTGGTTCAACCATTAGCTATAGCGAGCCTCTTGCTGAAAAAGGCAGTTTGAATATAAGTTATAACTATAATTATTCTGTTAACGACGCACCCAAAGCAGTGTATGACTTTAATAACCTGACAAGTATTTATGACATTTTGAATGATACATTAAGCAACCACTTTAATAATTATACCTATAATAATGTGGTTGCCCTTAATTATAACTATAGTGCCAAAGGCAGCGGGTTTGGTGTGGGCGCCCGCTGGCAAAATGCACTTACAAAAAGCCAGGCATTTGGTAAGGATAGCGTTTACCAGCAGTCATACAGCGGGTTCTCACCTAATCTTAGTTTTTATTCAAATGGCCGCGGCCGCAGGTTTAACCTATACTATTCATTCGGCCTGCAGGCGCCCCAGGCATACCAGTTACAGCCTTTGGTTGATAACACTAATCCGTTATACATAAAATTAGGCAACCCCGGCCTAAAGTACGCCGAAGTGCATAGCATAAGGTATAATTACAATTATTATAATGCCCACAGCGAAACCGGCTTTAATTCAAATGCGGGCTTTTCGTCTATTGTAAACAACATTGCCAACAGCACCACTTTTGATAATACTACCGGTAGCCAGGTTACACAACCTGTTAACACAGGCGGTGCATATAACTGGAATGCCTGGTTCTCTTATTTTCGGCCAATATATTTTGGAAAGGATAAGATAAAGTGGAACGTTAATTTTTACGCGAATGCATCCCGTAATGTGAATTTGCTTAACGGCGAACAAAATACAAACCTGAATAACTATAGCAGGGTTTATATGGGGTTAACATACGATTCACCGAAATGGATAGACTTTCATACCGATGTTAGTTTAAGCAGGCAAACGACGGAATACTCATTGCAATCTGACCTGAATAATACTTCCTATTTCTTTGACGTAAGCCCAAATATTACGGTTATACCAATAACCAACACTGAAATAAATATTGATTACGACTACCGGCAAACTACCGGGCAGGCTGCTGGTTTTAATACCGCAGTAAATATGCTTAATGCTGATATTACGCAGTACCTGGGGCCGAAAAAAGATATTTGGATTAAGCTAAAGGCGTACGATCTGCTGAACCAAAATGTAAGTATCTGGCGTAGTACAAGCGATAACTATGTGCAGGATACAAGGGCCAATGTGCTGTCAAGATTTCTACTGCTAAGCCTTAATTTCCGCCTGAATAAATTTAACAGCAGCAACACTGCAAATGTTGATATACCTGATGACAGTAAAACGAAAATGTAAAACCTTGATCACCGTTCTAATATATATTAAAGCTTAAATGCCTTATAAGTTCATCCGGCAATTTGGGCAGGCTTCTTCTTTCAATTAAATAGGTGGATAAGCCCGATAAGTCTTTATAAATATAGTGTTTGCTTAATGCGCCTTCAAGATAACCCGCACCGGTGGTATTACCTGTACCTACGCGCATACCAATCATGCGCCTTACCATAATAAAATGCTTGTGCCGCCAGTTGCTTAACATATTATCTATTTCTATTAATGCGTCCAGCACCTGGTAGGAAGCCTGGAATACAGGGAAATCCCTGTAAAGCATTATAAAAAGCGCTGAGCGAAGTGCTTTTGGGGTAAAACTGTTTCGCAACATTGCCAGTTGGTCTTCAGTATAAAGTATGTTTTTCTTTTCAAAAAATACATAGTCAAAATCATTTATTTTATTGCTTTCTCTTTCGGTTAGGCTTTGTTTATAAACAGTACGATAATCATCCCAAAAATCATGATCACCTTTTTCTCCCGGTTCCCCTGGTTTATAAGATTGCCAAAAACTACTTTCAAAAAAAGGCATGCGCTCAAGCCACCTGTTTATGCGTTGCAAAAGGGTTTCTTCATTTTCAATTTTATTTATCTCGCTATAATCTTGCTGGGTAAAACCACCGGCATTTACTCTTTTATAATAATCATGCCCGTGGCGGTTTTGCATTTCCAGGCCCAGCCTGGCTTCAATAAGCCTAAACTGCTTGCTTTGAAAGCCTGAAGAAGGGGTTAACAGGTTCCTGAATTCCAAAAAATCAAGCGGCGTCATCGTATCTAAAATATGCACCTGCTGGTTTAGTAATTCTAATATGCGTATTACCCTGTTAAGGCGGTGTCTTACAAGGTTCAGGTCTTCTGAGTTGTCATTTATTTTTTCTTTGGCAAAAACCTGCATCACATACTCCAGCTCAAACAATATTTGCTTAAACCATAATTCGTACGACTGGTGAATAATAATAAATAACATTTCGTCATGCGCGGGAATATGGCCACCTGTATAGCTAACAGGTTGCTGGCTGTTGAGTATCTTATTTAAACCTAAATAATCGCTGTAATACAATTGCTTTTCTTCCATGATGGCAATGTTTGATTTAACAAAGAAACAGTTTGTTTCAATAAACCCGGCACTGATTGCCCAGGCGTGAGGCTGTCAATCCTTTTGGGTAATTAGTTTAATTGCCTGTTGAGCCAATGTAGCCTCATAACCTTTTTGAAGAAGGTAATTCATTGTTTTAGATTGCCTTGCAATATAATTTTCTTTACCAATGGCAGCCCATTTACCGGCAGCAAGCTTGTTTAAGGTTGCAAGGTAGTCTTCCAGGCCAATCTCTTTTAATGCATTTTTAATATTTGCATCACTTACTTTTTTTAGCTTCAGTTCGTATTTTATCTTTATTCTACCCCATTTTTTTAAACCGAATTTGCCCCTGGCAAATTGTTTTGCGAAGCGTTCCTCGTTCAGGTAATTTTCCTCAATAAGCCGGGAGAGTAACGTTTCCACCTGTATTTTATACAAGCCCAGGCTATATAGTTTTTCTTTTACCTCAAAATGGCTTCGTTCCTGGTAAGCGCAATAATGCTTTATCTTTTGAAAAGCAGCTTCAATGCCTGTTTGTACTGAATTTCCCACTTATTAAATTTAATGTATTAAGTTTTGTTTAATCGGGCTAAACCCCTTTTTTTACGTAAAATATCTACTTTTGCCTCTCGTACCCATGGAACAGCATAAATTACGCATCCTGCTAATTGACGACGACCGTATTTACCAGTTCGCCGCCCGGAAGACAATTGAAGCTACCGGGTTTGCCGGCAACATACTTGTTTGCTCCAATGGTGAAGATGCCATTAACTATTTGAAAATCAATAGTAAAAATCAAAATTTTTTGCCTGACGTTATTTTTCTTGATGTGAACATGCCAATAATGAACGGTTGGGAATTTCTTGACGCGTACGGGAATTTGAAAGATAACCTAAAAAAACCGGTAATTATTTACGTAGTTAGCTCGTCGGTTGATGAATTTGATGTAAGCAAATCGAGAAATTATGACACAGTTACAGGATACATTGTAAAACCTGTTTTACGGGAGAAATTCCGTCAAATCCTCTCCACTATACAATCCAATTAATTCTTTCCTGCACAACTAATTAACATTTGGCTGTTAATAAACAAGTAAGCTAAAACCATAATTGCGGAATATTAACATTTTACAGTAGGTTTGTTGCCCAACAGCAAATTAAGTTTACTTATGAAATTTATTGTTTCGTCCTCAGCCTTACTAAAGCATCTGCAGCAGATAAATGGTGTTATAAATGCAAATACTGTTTTGCCAATATTAGAAGATTTTTTATTTGATATACGGGATAAGAAATTGACCGTGGTGGCTACAGACCTGGAAACTGTTATGCAGGTACAAATGGATGTTGAAAGTAAGGATAACGGCAAAGTATGTATCCCCGCAAAGATACTTATGGATGCACTTAAAAACACATCTGACCAGCCGCTTACTTTTAATATAGATAAGAATTTTGGCGTTGAGATAACGAGTGACAACGGTAAGTATAAAGTGATGGGCGAGAATCCTGATAACTTCCCGAAAGAACCCGTTGCCGACGATACCAACAGCTTTGTAATGACCAGTAATGGTTTGGTAACCGGTATTAATAAAACTCTATTTGCTGTAAGCAACGACGATTTGCGGCCCGCTATGACGGGTGTGTTTTTTGAATTAACGCCCAATAGCCTGCAATTTGTGGCAACTGATGCGCACCGCCTGGTACGATACAAACTTACTGATGTAAGTTGCCCCAAAACAGATAGTTTTATTGTTCCTAAAAAGCCTCTTAATCTGTTAAAAAATGCCTTGCCCCAAAATGACGACGGGTTAACCATAAGTTACAACAGCAATCATCTTTTTGTCACGCATGGCTCAACAAGGCTTATTTGCCGGTTAATTGATGCCCGTTTTCCTGATTATAAGGTAGTTATCCCCACCGATAACCCCTATAAGCTGGTGGTAAATAAGAACGATTTTCAGAGCGCCTTACGCCGTGTTAGCATATTCAGCAATAAAAGCACTAACCAGGTTGCATTAAATATATCGGGCAGCGAACTGCAGCTTGCAGCACAGGATGTTGATTTTAGTTTTGAGGGGAATGAGCGAATGAATTGCCAATATGATGGTGAAAACCTTCAGATAGCCTTTAATGCAAAATTCTTAATAGAGATGCTGAATGCTGCCGAAAGCGAAGAAGTAAAAGTTGAACTTTCTACTCCCACAAAAGCAGGTATTATAAAGCCAACTGAAGAAAGTGAGGGCGAAGACTTGTTAATGCTTGTAATGCCCCTTATGCTGAACAGTTAAATCAAGCAGCAAAACCGCTATTTCAGGTAACAATTTAATTTTATTTCAGTACCATTTCCGGCGGTGCTTTTAATAACAATGCTGCCTTTTATATCTTTTGCCCTTTCGCCCATGCTGCGAAGGCCATTTCTGTGTGTATTGATATTGTTTGTATTAAACCCCCTGCCATTATCTTTTACCGTTAACCGGAACATTTTACCTTTTTGAATGATGTATATGCTGCATACACTGCACCCCGAATGCTTTAAAACATTATTGATGGCCTCTTTAAATAAAAGGTAAATATTGGCACGCTTGGCCGGCGAAACAAGTATATTGTCTTTGCCTGCTTTTACTTTAAAAATACATTCTATATTATTTTCTTCCAGTAAGGGCTCTGCAAACAACTGCATGCGGCCCAATAACTGCTTTAGAATATCGTTTTTTGGGTTTATATTCCATACCAGGTCGTCCAGGCTGTTAATAATACCTACGGTATTGGTTTGAATAGTATCAATATATTCCCTGTTATCCTTCCCGCTCCTGGCGAGCTGGCTATACACATTAATGCTGCTTAATGTTGAGCCAATATCATCATGCAGGTCGTTGGATATTTTTCTGCGTATGCGCTCAATTTTAAATACCTGCCTTAACCGGTACTGGTATAAAGCAAAAAATGCGGCCGCGGTAAAAAATAAAATGCAGGCATAAAACCACCATGTATTAAACCACGGCTGCTGAATAGTAAAATGATATTGCAACGGCTTATTACTGATAACTTCATTGCTTTTTACAGCAATTATTTCTAAGCCATAACTACCTGGTTTTAGTGCATTGAACTGAATATCCCGCTGGGCATCCTGAGTATAATACCAAATTTTGCCTGTAGTATTGTTGCCACTCAGCAGCCTGTATTTAAAATGCAGTTGCTCTGCATTTTCATAAAAGGGTATTGCCAGCCTGAAAAGCAGGTTGTTTTTATTGCTTTGCAAGGTAATGCCATCATTATAAACTGTATCCGTATTGTTTATAAGCAAATAGAGTAAGGAAGGGTCGGTTTTTACGATCTCCGCTTTTTCAGCTAAAGGTATTGTGTATAGCCCCTGGTGCGATGCCAGGTATATATTGCTGCTGTCTTCCTCAACATCAGTTACATCAGTGGCATCTACAGGCAGGGGGGGTATATTGTTTACAAATTCATCCTTATCAGCATCCAGCACTTCAATATCATGTGTACGGAATATCCAGATATGATTATTGCAACATTTTATTTTTACAATGGCATCTAAAGGCGATTCAGCATCGTTTGCTATTTTCTTTACCGTAAAAGAGTCTATTTCAAATAAGCCGTTGTTAAAACTGCCCGCATAAATTTTTTTGCCATAACGCGCCATGGATGAAACATATAAGGGCTGGCCATTATATAAAATATAAGTAAGCTGATTATCTTTTAACCTCTGTAAACCATCTGTAAAAGAAACTAATAAACTGTTGGTAGATGCATCAAAGCTAACAGCGCGGCAACGCTGCATTTTTTTAAGATAGCTGAATTTGCCACTCAAAATAACCATACTGTCTTTTATAGAGAACAGGTTATGTGGCATTGCCATACTCTTAAGCCCAAAACTTGACAGATCTTCTTTCAACAGGCCGCCGGCAGTCGCCATATAAGCATAACTGCTATTTAAGGTAATGTCTTTTACAACAAAAGAACTATCAATGCACAAAAGCCTTCTGCTGAGTTTATTTAATATAAATAGCTTGACAGAAGTTTCAATAAAGCAATTAATATTGTCAGGCGCTTGTATATTTTCAATGGTTCCATTGCCCGGCGCAGGCGGAATGGTGTAAGCTACATTGTTTTTTGCGCTGACACCGGTACCGGTTATTGCTAATTTTCCATATTGACTGCCTATAACAAACCCCCCTTTTATCTTTTGAATAGACCTCACATAATCGTTGCTGTCGGTAGCGATTGGTTGTATTATTTTCCATCCTGCAGTGGTTCGGGGAGAAAATAATAAGCCGTGCGTAAGGCTGCTTATCCACTTATTGCCCTCTCTGTCATACACCTGGGCCGTTATATTGTGCCCATTAATCGTTTTGTTGCTATCAAGGTTAAAACTTTGGGTTAGGGTGTTTATCCAAAGCTGATTATCAATAAAGCTTATGGTATTAATATACGAACCAATATTTTTTTTAAACACAACTTTCAGGTTTCCATTTATAAGTGTAACTCCATACAACAAGCTTGCTTTATTGTCTATCATTACAGCGATCTTACCAAATGTTTTTGGCTGTAATACGGCCGCGGTGCTTAATTGCTCCGGTAGAAGCAAATCATGAGGTTCCAAAATTTGAATGCCGCCACTTTTTGTATATATATACCATTTGTAGAACCCATAAGCAAGAATTGTATCGTTTATGATAGATAAAGATGTAGTTCCGCTGCTAAATGAATATTTGATACTCCCAAATAAAAGGTAGTGACATTTTAATGTTGTAGTATTACAAAAAAATAAACCTTTTGCACTGGTTATTACAATTTCGTCACCATACAGTACTAACCTTGGGAAACGAGTTTCATTTCTAAAATCATACTCCTTTAAATATACCATTTTGTCATCCTGTATATAAAATATCTGCCCGTTAAAATTATGGCACCATATACGCCCATAATTATCTTGTACCAGGTCAGTCATGCTAATGGCTGTTTGGGCCGGGTTTGAAAAACTGGTGAAACTAATACCATCGTACCTGCTTACACCCAGGTCATGGGCGAGCCATAAAAAACCTTTCTTATCAACAAGCAGGTCATATATTTCTTTTGATGGCGGATGCGCAATTTGTTGCAGGGGTTGGGTATGGCTGCAAAATGGCAACAGGATAAAAATAAAAAGGTAGTATAGCTTCTTCATATCTGGACAGTGATATCCGTCTCTCAATATTAAATATAATAAGTAATGAATATAATTGAGAAAGCAATTTTTGAAACACCTGGATAACTGTGAATGCGCTTTTTATGTTTATGTGAAGTCCTGTTATAAATAAACAAAGCCTCAAAACATTTATATAAAACGTTTTAAGGCTTTTTGTTGCTGTAGGGGTAGGGGTCGAACCTACACGGGGCAGTTAGATAGAGCACAAAGTCTGGTGGTCAACCCCGGTCGGCCTAACTGGTGGTATGGTCGACTCTATGCTTTACTTTATCCTGTTATCCCCACCCCCGAGACGAGAGGGCATGTCTGCCAAGATTTCATCACCCCACAGTGTAAAGAACTATTTTACATTTGCGGCTGCAATATTATAAAAAAAATATTGATCATTGCAAATATTTCAATAATTTTTTTAAAAATATAGAAATTATCCATTAAATTACACCTTTATTAATATTATTTCTAATAAATAGCCAAAAATGAATGCTAAACTTAATTTAGATAAACTGGATCTGCAGATAATACAGGAAATGATGGAAAACGCAGGGATATCGTACGCCGATCTTGGTAAAAAATTATTTGTATCGGGTGGCACCATTCATGTACGCATTAAAAAACTGGAAGAAATTGGTGTGGTTAAAGGTACTAAATTAAGTGTAGACCTGAAACAATTGGGGTATGATGTAATTGCATTTATTGGTATTTATTTGGAAAAAAGCTCGTTATACGATACCGTTGCCAGGGAGTTAAAAAAGATACCTGAAATAGTGCGTCTTAATTATACAACAGGCAATTACAGTATGTTTGCTGAAATTGTTTGTAAAGATATTCAGCAACTGCGCTCTGTATTGCATGACGAACTGCAGAAGATAAAAGGGATAGAACGGACTGAAACGTTTATTTCACTGGAAGAAAGCCTTACCAGGAACGTATTGGTTAGCATATAAAACGTTTGATCAGCCTTTTAACTACAAACTTTTAACTGCAAACTATAAACTAAGATATATGCCTCTTGTAGCTCCTTCTTTTCTTGCTTCAAATTTTTTGCGGTTGCAGGAAGAATGTGATATGGTAAACAACAGCGAAGCTGATTGGTTTCACCTGGATGTAATGGATGGCCGTTTTGTGCCAAATATAAGTTTTGGGTTACCTATTGTTGAACATATACGCAAAGCCACCAGTAAGCCCTGCGACGTACACCTGATGATTGAAGAGCCCGGCAAATACGCACAGGATTTTAAAAATGCCGGTGCCGATCACTTAACTGTTCACTACGAAGTATGTCCGCACCTGCACAGGAATATTGAGCAAATAAAAAGCCTGGGTATGAAGGCAGGCGTAGCCATAAACCCCCATACACCCGTTTTGCTGCTGGCCGACATTTTGCATGACGTTGATATTGTGCTTATAATGAGCGTAAACCCCGGCTTTGGCGGCCAAAAATTTATTAGCCATACTATTGATAAGATCCGCGAATTAAAGCGTTTGATAAAAGAAAAGGTTGTGAATGTGTTGATTGAGGTTGACGGCGGTATTACATTAGAAAATGCGGCGCCTGTAGTGCATTGTGGTGCAGACGTGCTTGTTGCAGGGAACACTGTTTTTAAATCGGACAACCCCAAAGCGGTTATTTCTAAACTCAAACACTTGTGAACTCTACACACTACCGGATTTAGCTGCATAAGTGCCAATAAAAAAGGCTACCCGCATTTAGATAGCCTCTTTTTCAACTTCGTTTATTATTTTTAAAATCCCCATTGCTTCATAATGACATAATCCTGTTTAGAAGCCTCAAGTGGGGTAAGGTTTTGGTAAGATTCCTGCTCAATAATAAAGTCTGTTGTACCGCCGCTTTTCCTGGCAAGATCAACAATCGCTTTTGTGCCCACTACACCTGTACCAAGAATTGTACTTTCAAAGGCATCATCCATTTCGCCTTTTTTAGTGGCAGCTATTTCATCTTTAACATGCATCAGCTCAAACCTTCCCGGATGTGCTTTAATAATATCATAAGCCCTTCCACCGGCGCCATACATATTACCAATATCAATTTGCTGAGCCACCAATTTAGGATCGGTGTATTGTAAAATAAGGTCGTATAATAATACGCCGTCAAGCTTTGTGTTAAATTCAAAGTTGTGATTATGATATCCAAATTTCATTCCTGATTTGTTGCATAATTCGCCGCTTTTATTAAATACATCCATGTAATGCTTTGTTGTGTCAGTAGTAGCATACCACTTTTTATCCAGCCATGGGCTTATCACAAATTTTTGTCCGCATATAGCAGCATCTTCAACTGTATTTTTCCATATATCGGTAAAATCATTTTTAGCATCGTCCCAATGGGCTGCATTCATAACAGTATGTCCGCTGCGCATTATCAGGCCCAATCCATCAAGCACTTTTTTAAATTCAGCGGCAGAGTATCCGTAAAATTTGCGGTTAACATAATTAGCATGCTCAACATACTTGTAACCCATATCGGCCAATTGCTTTAACGTTCCTGACGGGTCCTTTTTCATATCATCCCGCACGGTGTACAGTTGAATACCAAAAATTTCCTTTTTTCTTTTACCTGCTGCAAGCAATTCATTGGAAAGCATAGCCGTACCTGCAACGGCAAAGGCGCTTTTTTTAAGGAATGATCTTCTTGATGTTTGCATATAGCTGTTGATTTTTTGTAGTGGAGTTTCAGCAGAAACAATCGTGTTGACGAATGTAAATTTTTTACCCGGATTCACATATAAATTGTTACTAATATTTTTAAGAGCGCGTAATTAGCGCCTTTTTTCGATATTGCACCTCAAATGAAATCAAAAAAACTACCTGTTAGCGTCCAGGTTACCTATGGCCTTGGCATGATGGGTTGGAGCATTCTGATCAATCTTATCGCGGTTGTATTGATCTATTTTTATGAACCACCCGCCAATAGCGGTATTCCCAGATTGATAACACAGGCTGTTATTTTTGGTATTTTTAATGCAATAGCACTTATTACAACAAGCGGAAGATTGTTTGATGTGATATTTGACCCTATTATAGCCCAATTTAGCGACAGGAGTAAAAACCCCGGGGGAAGAAGAACACCCTTTATGCGTGCTGCTATATTGCCCTCGTTTATTTTTTGTTGCCTGGTATTTTACCCCTTAAGTAAGAGTGAAAGTACAATCAATATTTTCTGGCTGGTTTTTACACTTATTGCTTTTTATGTATCTACCACAACTTTTGTAATACCTTATAATGCTTTACTGCCTGAGCTTGCCCCTGAATCTGAACAAAAGGTTCGCTTAGCGTCCTGGCAAGCTGCCGGCTATGTTTTTGGAATAGGCATTTCTTCCAATACATTTAATATTGCAGACTTGCTTCAACATTCAGTTAAAGGAATGTCTGTACTTGCATCACTTCAATTCACTGTTTTAATGCTTGCCCTTCTTGCAGCTATTGCTATGGCTGTAACTGCATTTGGTATTGATGAACGAAAGTTTTCAAAAGGTAAACCCAGTGAAATAAAGCTGATAGCAGCTTTGAAACAAACGCTGGGCAATACCAATTTCAGGTTTTTTATTGTAGCAGATTTTACTTATTTTATAGCTATCACTATAATATCGGCAGGGCTTATTTATTTTTTAACTGTATTGCTTTTATTGCCAAAAACAATGGGTAATATCATAATGGCAGTTATGGTACTGGTGTCATTTATTTTTTACCCCGTTGTTAATTATTTATCAAGAAAAATAGGTAAAAAGAGTATTGTTGTTGCATCGCTTTTATTGCTGGCATGTGTGTTTGGAGGCGTATATTTTTTAGGAAAGCCGGACATAAATGCCAAAGCCCAAATATTCTTTCTTGTTTCGGTGGCGGCTATACCTTTTGCCTCGCTTAATATTTTACCTGTGGCCATATTATCAGAGATCATCGAAAAAGACAGGCAGGAAACCGAGTCAAATAAAGAAGCGCTTTATTTTGCCGTCAGGTATTTTTTTGTAAAAATTGCACAAACCCTGGGAATAGCGCTTTTTTCAATGTTATTGATATATGGCAAAGATGTTGGGCACGACTATGGAATTCGCCTAAACGGGATGCTGGGTTTTATACTTTGCCTGGCGGCAGCATTGATCTTTACGCGATTTAAAGAAGAACGGCTGGCTTCTAACGATAAGTAACAATCGCTTAGCTGTTCATTCGCATATTTTGTAAAGATGTGTATTTAATAGTGTAATAAAGTCTTAACTCAAAAGGCCGCTATTTTCAATTCGTATATTCGTAAAGATTCGTATTTCGTAGTATAACAGGGTGTCAATTCCAAAGGCTGCCGGCTTTCAATTCGTATATTCGTAAAGATTCGTATTTCGTAGTAAAAGCGAAAAATGAAACTAACGTAGTGTATTATTAGGCCTCACATATACCATTTGCATAACGTTTATGTTGCGCATGGTAAATGCCGCTTCACAATAGGCAAAATAATAATTCCATTTGCGGATAAACCGGTCATCGAAACCCAACTGCCTGATTGATGCAATGTTCTTATTAAATTGCTCACTCCATTTAACAAGAGTAGCCGCATAATCAAGGCCAATATCTTTAAGATCTACCAGGGTTAAATTACTTGTATTATTAACGGCCCTGGTCAGTGCAGCTACAGATGGCAGCAGGGAGCCCGGGAAAATATATTTCTGTATCCAGTCAACACCCCTGCGCAGGCTTTCAAAACGTGAATCGGGGCAAGTGATTACCTGGAAGGCAAGTATGCCATTTTTTTTCAGTAATTCATTGCATTTTCTAAAGTAAACATCAAGGAAATTGGCGCCCACGGCTTCCAGCATCTCTATGGAAACGATCTTATCAAAACGGCCTTTAATGTAACGGTAGTCCTGTAAAAGAATAGTTATTTTATGTGATAAACCTTCATTCTCAATTCGCTCCTTAGCCATTTTATATTGTTCTTCCGAAATGGTAACAGTAGTAACATTGCATCCATACTTTTTAGCCATATAAACAGCATTCGCTCCCCAGCCGCTCCCAATTTCAAGCACATGGTCTGTTTCTTTCAAGTGAAGCTGCTGGCACAGCCGGTCGTATTTTGCCATTTGAGCTTCTACCAGGCTCATCCCCTCCTCTTTAAAGTATGCCGCGGAATAGGTCATAGTAGGGTCGAGAAAAAGCGAAAAAAAATCATTATTCAAATCGTAATGTTCAGATATATTTTTTCTTGAGCCGCTTACACTATTTGCTCTTTTAATATGAGAAAGCTTATTGAAGAATTTTAAAATATTTAGTACGAAGGCTTTGGAGTTACTGCCTGAAACAGAAGGAGCATTATCAACATTTAATAAAAACCATTCTATTACGTGGGTAATATTATCTGTATCCCAATCGCCATCAACATAAGCTTCGCCAAAGCCAACATCGCCAAATAACATGCAGCGTTTGAAAAACGTATTATTTTTTATTTCAATATTAGCCGCTATATTTTCTCCGCCGTTGCCTATTTGCAGCGTTTCTCCTGAAGGCAACGTTAAGTAAAGCCTGCCTAACTGCATTTTAGAAAGTAAGTCTATAATTACCTTCTCATAAAAATTTCTTTTGTTTGTAATGGTTATGGCTGTAGTTACTGTTGGCATAGCTGGCTACAAAATAAAGAATTAATGGTGAATAATTAATGATTAAATAACAAATGGAATGAAGACGAATGTACGAAAGCATTTATTATTTTTCATATTTTCTATATACGTCTTTTTGAAGATGTTGGTTCGCCGCTTTTGGATGAAAGGGTATTTTTTTAAGCCATAATAGCAGGGCATTCCAATGGATTAGTGTAATTATCCTTAGTGTTATAAATGGAAACCGAAGGCTGTACCACAAAAGATTTCCATTAGATAACTGTTTTCGTTTGCCCGTGAGGGTACTTATAAAAAACCGGTTACCATTTTTATAATCGTCAATCTTAATATTTAGCTTTTCTGCGGGGATGCCTATATTAAAATCAAAATCGGTATCGTAGTCAATAAAGGGTGAAACGTAAAAGTATTTTTTTGTGTTGAGACGAAATTTGCCATCCGCTAAACTTTCCGTGCCCATAAAATAGGGCTTCATTTCCTTGAAAGTATTGCTTACTTCAGTAACGCAACATACAGGCATTTCATTTTCATCAAAACAAAAATAAAATGAAACAGGGTTAAAATTATACCCTAAAACATTCAGGTTGGTTAACAGCATTACTCTGCCACCGGTAAATTGTACACCGTTTTGGCCAAGATACTCAACAATATGTTGTTTGGTTGATTTTGAGTTATCCGGGTTTTCGGTGGGTAATTGCAAATGTTCTTTATCCTTAAAACTGAAAAAATTAAACTTGTTGTGGCTTATTAAAAAAAATCTTTTTTTTATCAATTCAAGCTCATCCAGGTCAATGTAAAACATAAATACATTGTAATGAAACCTGTGTGGCTTAGGCTCCAGCCTGTTATGCATTACCAATGCTCTATATAAGCAACTGTTCATTTGTTATAAACGTTTACAAAGCTCAACCGCTGAAGCATAAGCGTCCTCGTGAAAGCCATATTTAAAATAACTTCCGCAATAGTGCAAAATACCCTGTTCATTTAATAAATGTAACTCTTTCTGCGCCTGAATTGCCGGTACATCAAATAAGGGATGTTCATATTCTATTTCCTTTATTACTTTCTTTGTTTTAATGCTACCTGGGAGCGCCCCAATGGAAACAAAATAATTCTTCTTTTTCGATACCTGCTGAAGGCTGTTCATCCAGTAAATAGTTGTGGGCAGTAATTTGCCATTTCTTTCTTCAATCCTGTAATTCCAGCTACTCCAGGTGCGCCTGTTTTTTGGCATTATACTTTCGTCCGTATGCACGGTGGCTATATTTTCCTGGTATTTGAATGGTGATAGTAACTGCTGTTCAATAGGTGTGGGTTGTTCCAGTAAACGCAGGGCCTGGTCTGCATGGCAGGCAAATACCACTTTATCAAATTCCTCTGTCATTCCAGCGGGCGTATGTACAACCGCTTTGTTATTTTTCCTGCTAACTTTTACGACTCCACTATTTATTCTTATCCTGTTCTTAAAAGGTTTAATTAAAATTTCCCGGTAACTCTGGCTTCCGTCTATCAGCGTGTACCATTGGTGTTGTGTATTTAATCCTAAAAATCCATGATTTTTAAAAAAGCGGATAAGCGCTGTGGCAGGAAAATCAAGCATTTTTTCCATTGGGGTACTCCATACTGCCGAACTCATGGGCACTAAATATTTCCACAGCATATCATCCCCAAAATTAAATTCAGTGATAAATTCTTTTATTGAGTAATCCTCATATTTAGGGTTATCCAGTATTTTTATACTTTCCGTATTAAACCGGCTTATTTGCGTCAGCATTTTAATATACCGGGTATTGAAAATATTCTTGCGTTGTGCAAATAACCCATTTAAACCAGATCCACAATACTCAAGGCCGCTGGGCACATGCTGCACGCTGAATGACATATCTGTTTTCTTTATGCGCGCCTTGATCTCTTCAAATAATTTGCAGAGGTTAGGATATGTTACAAAATTGAATACCATAAAACCGGTATCCATGTAAACCGGCGATCCGTCTTCATCAACTGTAATCGTGTTGGTATGGCCGCCAACATAATCATTCTTCTCAAAAATGGTTAGATCATATTTATGCTGAAGCAAATGTGCACAACCCATACCTGCAATACCCGTTCCGATGATCGCTAATTTTTCCATGCAGAGATAATAAAAAGACGAATGATGAATTATTTTTTGTTGAATAAATAATGGCTGACTATCCATTCCTCACCCTTGTTATATTTCCATAATTCAGCGCAGGCCATAAAGAATACCCGCCAGTAAACCCACCATTTCAAAGCACCCTTTCCATAAGTCTCTTTGAACAAAGGCATAATTTCATTTTTGTGGCTATCCATATTCTGCAACCATGCCTCAGATGTTTTGCTGTAGTGCATACCGCTTACATGCCAGTGTTTTTCTATGCTCATGTCGTCATTAAAATATAAAAGTAGGCTGTCACAGGGCATTATACCGCCTGTAAAAAAATATTTGCTCATCCAGTCGCTTTCGTCTTTCACTTCAAACTTGTAGGCATATTCTTTATGGGTAAATATATGTACGAATAATTTGCCTCCCGGTTTTAAAAAAGAGGCAACCTTATGCATTAGTTTTTGATAATTGCGCATGTGCTCAAACATTTCAACCGATACTATCCTGTCAAATGTTTTGTCAATGGTAAACACATTCATGTCTGCGGTAATAACGCTCAAATTTTTTATGCCACGTTTTACCGCCTGTTCATCAATATATATTTTTTGGGTACGTGAATTTGAAACAACGGTAAAATTGCTTTTGCTGAATTTTGCAGCCATAAACAGCGATAAAGAACCCCAGCCACAACCAAGTTCTAAAACTTCCTGCCCGGCCAATAATTCCGCACGTTCGCAAGTCAGCTCAAGCATATCTTTTTCTGATGTGTCAATATCTGTAACACCATCCTTCCAATAGCCGCTGCTGTATTTTAAATGTTTACCAAGACAATACATATAAAATTCAGTGGGTAATTCGTAATGCTGTTCGTTGGCATCGGCAGTATGTACTGCAATTGGAGAATTTTTAAGCTCACTTATCAATTGCATAAGATGTTGCTGCTGAAGTTCAGTATTGCCTTTATTTTCTTCCTGCAGGCGTTGCTTTAATAACCTTCTAATACCCGCCCGGAGAATAAAATCCGGAACTTTATTTTGCTCAACTAAATTGTTATACCACATCAGTTTTATTTACTTGTATCTGCGAATTACATATCTACGAATTACGAATCAATACGAATGTACGAATGAAGAACGATGGAATTTTAAACAACATTAACGTTAAAAACATCTCTATAGATTGCAAAATTCAATCCGCTTCCTTTATATCCTCTGATTCGTATATTCGTACTAATTCGTATTCGTAGATTGAGTAAAACGGATAAACCGCATCATTTCTTCATTCGTATACTTGCCTACCGGCAGGCAGGTTCGTATTGATTCGTAATTCGTAGATTATTTTTTAAACCAAGGCACAAACACGCTTGTAGTGCGCTGGTATTGTTTATATGCTTCGCCCTTACTCCTGATAGATTGTTCC
This sequence comes from Bacteroidota bacterium, assembly GCA_013286305.1. Lineage (GTDB taxonomy): Bacteria > Bacteroidota > Bacteroidia > Chitinophagales > Chitinophagaceae > JABDFW01. The sequence continues at coordinate 8,680 of JABDFW010000028.1, read as the reverse complement.
TCCGTCATAGGGATGCCCGTTACTTTAAAAATTAAATAACCTATTGACAAGGGGCATATGATAGATAGCCATCCATAAGGGCTGTTTATGGCAAAAATGAAAACAGATATCCATATCATTAACTGGAAAAAATAATTAGGGTGCCGTGAGTAATTCCACAGTCCCACATCGCATACTTTGCCTTTGTTTGCAGGGCTTTTTTTAAACTGCTTCAACTGCCAGTCAGCAACAGCTTCACCAATAATCGATATAAGCCATAAGCCGGCGCCAATATACTCTGCCGGAGAAAGCGCGGTATTCTTATTTAAAGCGATAATAAAAAAAGGTGTGCATAATAAAACATTGCTTAGTGCCTGTGCCTGGAAAAAGATAAAGAATTTAAAATTTACATGATCGCTCCACTCTTTTCTTAACTGTTTATACCGGCCTTCTTCTTCATCTAAATGCGAACCAATTCTTACCGCCAGATGAAACCCCAAACGCAGGCTCCACAATACGGCCAATAAACAAACGATGTTTTTTCTTTCAGCATATCCGTCCGCAACAAACCAAATAATGATGGCAATAACTGCAAAATTAAACGACCAAAACCCGTCAACAACACTGGCATTGTGTATGCGGGTGGCCCATACCCACGCTAAGAACATAATGCTGCACACAACAGCAAGGGAAATGAGGGGCAGGGATAAGAACGGGCTCATATTAGTTTTGTTTCAAAAATAATTCTTTTAAATATTTTTTATTAAAAGAAGTTATCACGGCCTGTTTTTTATCTTTTCAGGTTAATAATGCGTACACGGTCAAGTAATAATATAACAGGGTATGTAGGATCAAACTCATACCATTTTTTTGCAAAATTTATACTGTTTGGGCTTTTGTGATGGTTATTCTGCATCAGTTCCCCCATCAAAAAAATATCAATTGGAATGGAGTTTTTGCTGTGGTCATCGTTATTGTAGTTTGAATACCCGTATTTGTGTCCGCACCAGTTTACAATCGCCCCATGTATCGGCCCCATAAAAAAATGAATTGGCAGCAATAAAAACATCCACCACCATGTGGCAAAATACCAATAGAAAGCAAAATAGCCAACGCCAAATAAAATTCTTACAAACCAGGAATTTGTTATCCTGTCAAGCGTTTTCCATTCAGGATAATTTGACCTGAACGGCTTTTCGGGTTCAGTTTTATATTTGGCATAATTCAAATAAATGTCTTTTGTGTGCATGGTCATGTGCCATACATCTGCAAAAAAGTGGGGCGAATGCGGGTCTTTTTCAGTGTCGCTATAGGCATGGTGCATCCGGTGCATAATAGCGTATGCCCGGGGGTTTAAGAAGGAAGCGCCCTGCGTTAATATGGTAAAACCGTAAAAAAATCTTTCCCAGAACTTGTTCATGGTGAACATCTTATGTGACGCGTATCTGTGTAAAAAGAATGTTTGGCAAAACAGGGATAAAAACCAGTGAGCGAGAAAGAAAATCAAAATAGGCATAATGTAAATAATAATTTATGATAAATACGTAAAAAATTAAGATGGGGATCAGCGTCTCTAAAAAAATTAAGCGAAAGTAATGTTATTCGCATAACACGTGAAAAACATTAATTTGAGTAAATAGTTCATTGAACTGGCACACTAACTGCATTGCCTAAACTTAGCCTAATTAACCAATTTTAATTGCTTTATAAAAGTTTGAGCGTTTTTATCTTTAATATCATGTTCAACATATCCATCAGTAGTGTAAAGCCTAAGTGCTTTGATCTTATTAGTTAATAAATATAGAACCATCTCACTTGGAATCGGGTAACTAACTTCAATTCCTTCTAAACCGCTTCCAATAAGACCCTTTGCTCCGCAACCAGTACAGCTAATTTGATATTTTAAATTAAAAATCGTTATGATTGAGTCTGTTACAGTTTTAATCATTAGTTTATCATCTTTCTCAATGGAAAAGACAGCGTCAGATAGAGTTACTTTGACATCCAAATAGTAAATATTATCTATTTTGCTAATCCGGGAATATGCCAAAAAATTATTAGAAAAATTAATCGTTTCCCACGATGTCCTCTTTACAAATGCTTTGGTAAATTCATCAACTTTGTTTTCTTCAAGTTTTTGTCCAAAACAAAAACATGGGACGCAAAATATGATAAAAAGAATTTCTTTCATGGTGTCGTCAAATACATTTTTTAAAAAATAGAAATCGGTTAAAATAAAAAGACTTTGTTCTCCCGCTAAGCTTTATTTTTTGCAAATCAATATCTGGCCTGCTTATTCATTTTTCTCCATAGCTTCTTTTATTTTCTTTAAACTATCAGCAATTCTTCCGATGTAAGTATCGGGTGGAGAAATTGATGAACTCATTCTCTGTTCTTTTAATTTTATGTGAAATGTTTCGCTTATTATCTCTTTAAAAACATTTTTATAGTTGGCCGTAAGAATTAGTTCTTCTTGCATTTTCTTGTCATAATTATGGATCGTCTCTGTAAGAAAAAACTTCTTCAAATAGCCAGGTGGAAAAAATTTCATGCCTTCTTTAAACAGACCCCTTTGTCCTATTTGCATCGCTTCGTTTCCATAATTACCAAAGTCTTTTTTTATGTCAAATGTCAAGTCATAGGCCATGCCTTGCCCAACATTTTGTACAATAACAAACAGCAAGGTCGGGTCTGTTTCTGCTTGGTCTAAATGGATTGATATGCAGGGTTGTACTTGCGATTTTCTCGAAAGTCTTGCTTCAGCAACTAATTTGTAAGTATAAATAGCTAAATATATTGTTGCAATTGCCAATATAAGTGGCAAACCAATATTTACTACAATGTCTTTAAAATCAGTTAAATCACTTAAAAAGATCAGATTAATAAACACAAATTTTAGATTGATTTTTAGAATTAGGTAGAATATTCGCCTTGTAAAGATAAGACTTGGTTTAACTAATTAACTTAGTATTTTTAGGCTAAAAATAATTAGATATGTTTGAAGGGATAGATGCCATTACATTTAACAGGAAGTTTCATAACAACGATAGCTGCTACCAATACCTGGTAGAAAGGAAATGGGGGAAAGGCTATTATTGCCATATCCTATATTAAAAGCCATTTGCGAATATTCTACCTAATTCTATCATTGAAATAGTATCTTTTTTTTGAAATTTTCTAAACTTTTTGCTTATTTTTTTATTTTGCAATTTTAGTTGTACCTTTTGTACAAAAAAGCTTCCATAATGAGAAAAGTCAGTCATATACTTCACCGCAAGGGTAGCAATGTTACCACAGTTAGCCCATCAACAACCGTAATTGATGCCTTGCACATAATGGCAGACCAAAACATTGGTTCTGTTGCAGTTATGGAAAACAGCGACTTTCTTGGTATTATGACGGAAAGGGATTATTCCCGCAAGGTGATACTTAAAGGGAGGTCATCTACCGATACAACGGTGGGTGAGATCATGTCATCCCATTTTCCTTCTGTAGCTGTGGGTGATACCATTGAATATTGCATGGAACTGATGAGTGATAAAAACCTCCGTTATTTACCGGTAATGGATGGCAACAGGCTTGCAGGTATAATTTCCATAAACGATGTAGTAAAGGAAACTATACTTGAGCACGAAGAAACTATTTCGCACCTGCACAGCTACATAAATTCGTAGCTAACACAACATTGCTGCAAATAACAATATAATGCATTTAATTTCAGCTAAAACCTTATGCCAAGGTTAAAGCCTAAAGAGCGTATGCCTACCCAGGGGCCATTTGTTTGAATGGTTGCGCCATTTGCGGTTACAGTGCCGGTAAAATTGAACGGTTTAATATTTATATTATCCAGCTTTTGCTGCAAGCTTTGTTGGTCATCTGGCGACAACCCGCCCGGGGCAACAAAAGTAGCATTGCCGTTGCTGCTGCCGTAATGGGCCCCTATCAGCCATATATCAAACACTACCATTTTACCAAAAGTATATTGCATGCCAAACATCATTCCGCCGCTAAAGGAATTGATGTGCCCGTTAAATAGTGCTTCCTGGTTGCCGTTACCCGACGAATAGTTTATAGGTAAAGAAAGATTAAAACTGGCATAGCGGGCATATGGAGCAATATAAAAGCCCCTTTGTTTGCCATGGCCAAGATAAAACCTTACTTCGGGGGTAATAGCAGTATTGCCCATTTTAAAGTCATCCAGGTTAAAATCACTTTTGTCAAATACTTTTTCTGCGAATGAATGCAGAGGAATCGTTCCACTAGGCTCGACCCGGAAACCCAAGGCCACAGATATATGCCTGGTGAGGCCTCTTTCGTATTGAAAGCTGAAATTTTTTAATGCAAGCGAGCTAAGATTTACCTTTATTGCATTATTAAAATTTTGAGAAAAAGAGGGTACGGAAAATACAGTAAAAAGGCTTACTGTAATACATTTAACAAACTTCATATATGCGTAGTGTTTTGTTTTTTAATAGGCCAGGAGGTTATAAAAATAAGTTTTAATATTTCACAAACTTTTCTTGCAGGATCGTTCCTTTAAAGTTAACGGTAATTATATAAATACCAGCTGATAAATTTTTAATGTTAAGAGGGATGCGCTGGCCTGCAACTGTATTTTGCACAATATTCTGTAAAACCCTGCCGCTCATATCAATCACTTTAATATTTATATTACCGGCAACATTTGTAAGCTGTAAGGCTACTGATGTTGTAGATGGGTTAGGGGATATAATTAGTGACAGTGTATTGTTGTTACGGCTAACCTTTACAATTTTGCTGTAACTTATTTTACCGTCTTTATCAAGCATTTGCAGGCGGTAATACCACTGATTTACATTTAAACCAACAGCAAAATCTGTATAAGCATAGTTTACAGGCATTGTACTGTTGCCTGCAGCCCTTACAGAACCAACAGTTGAAAAATTTTCGCCTGTAGTGCTGCGCTGTATATTAAAAGAAGCCGTATTTATTTCCTCCAATGTATTCCAGTTAAGTAATACATCATTGCCTTTTAATTGTGCAGTAAAATTACCCAGTTGAAGGGGTAATGTAGTTACTGAAGCGTCTAACTTATACAAATTTGAATTACTTGTGTTATCAGTTGCGGTAAAAACAAGGGTATTGGATGATGCAATACCACAAAATTGTATGTTTGATGAAGCACTGCCGGTATTTATATCCTGCACCATAGCGGTACCTGCTGCCGTACCATCGCTTTTCCAAAGCTCATAGCCATGTACACCGTCAGTAGCAGTTAAAAACAAATGATCCTGTGTAAAAAACCAGGTATTACCATTGTTGTTTTGCGTAGTGTCTATCGCATTGCCGGTGGGATTAATGGTAATAAGTTTTGTATTTGCAAGGGTACCATCGCTTACCCATAACTGGTAACCGTGTAAACCATCGTACGCGGTAAAGAAAAATTTATTACCCTGGAAAAGAAACTGAGTCCCCGCGTCTGAATTGTTTTTAACCGGTAATAATATACTGGGATTTTGAATGTTGCCATAAGTAAAATCTTTAAACAATTTTGTACCTGCCGCAGTGCCATCACTTTGCCATATACCTACACCGCTACTGCTGCCTGATGAAAAGTAAAACTTGCCGTTTAAAATAACAGCGCTGCTGTTGTAAAAACCCAAATAGGGGTTGAGATTATTTTTTACAACAACAGTATTGGCTGTAGTGCCGTCGGTTATCCACATGCCGTAATTATTAGTACTGCTCGATGTTGAAAAAACCAGTTTGCTGCCAAATACCAGGTAATCAAAATTGTTGCCCAGGCTAAAAGCTGATCCGCTGCCCGGATTAATGTCTTTTAATAAAAACGTTCCTGTAAAGCTGCCGTCTGTGCGCCATAACTCAGCGCCATGCACACCATCATCTGCTACAAAAAATGAATAATTACCAATCGCTGCTAATGTAAAATCGGTGCCAAAATCAGTCGAGGCGCTGCCGGCTGTAATATCCGCCACCATTACAGTGCCCGCACCGGTACCATCGCTTTTCCAAAGCTCCTGCCCGTGTGTGCCATCATTAGCAGTAAAATAAAATGTATTGGTATAATTATTTACCAGTGGGTGGCTCATTTGAATGGAAGAACCGCCGCTGCCGGGATTTATGTCTTTTACCATAACTGTACCCGTGGTCGTGCCATCCGTTTTCCATAATTCAGCGCCATGCGTGCCATCATCGGCGATAAAAAACATGATGTTGTTTACAACCGGAAAGCTATGGTTATGGCTACTGCCTGCGGGATTAGAGCTTGCGGTACCAGGGTTTATGTCTTTTACTAGCACAGTTCCACCTGCCGCACCGTTAGTTTTCCATAGTTCCGTGCCATGTGTGGCATCAGTACCCACATAGTAAAAATCATTGTTTAAAAAACCAGTTGCACTGTTGGTTTGTATAATAGCAGGAGCAGTAAAAGTGGAAGTTCCTGCTACAGTGCCGTCTGTTGACCCAACTTTTCCTGTATTATCAATAAACAATACCTTGCTGCCTATTTGCAGGCCACCTTGTACATTTGTTGCTGAGTATAGTTTGGTAACTTGTGCATTTGCGTTTAAAAATCCTGCAAACATTAATAATAAAACAGCGTATATTTTTTTCATAAGATTGTTTTTTAGCAGGGAAAGTTTTTATTGCTGATGAAAAATCAATAGTCAAATTTATTTTAGCTACGCATGCTGAACAATACAAATAATGCGGTATTTGTATATACCAAGAATTTGGTATTAATAATAATTTGACCTGTAATTGGGTTAATGCAGGATGTTTTTGCTATAGACAAACTTCAGCAATCCTGCCAGGTTATGCGATTTGGTTTTTTGCATCAGGTTTTTTCTGTGTGTTTCCACTGTGCGGTAACTTATATGCAACTCCTCTGCAATTTTGTCGTTGGTATATTCACGTGCAAGTAACTGCAATATTTCTTTTTCCCGTTGGGTCAGGATCACGGTTTCTTCCAGGTTATTTTTTTGTTTTAGTTGCTGCACATAAGTTTCCATAATGGCAGTGTGCACTTCTTCACTAAAATAAAAGTTGCCTCCCTGTACGCGGTTAATGGCTTGAACCAACTCCCGCATGGAAGAATTTTTAAGCAGGTAACCCGAAACACCTGCCTGCAGCATTTCGGTAATTATCTCTTTATCGTTGTAGGTAGTAAGTATAATTATTTTTATACCCGGCTTTTTTTCTTTAAGTATCCTTGCCGTTTTCATACCATCAAGCCCCGGCATATTAATATCCAGCAGGCATACATCAAAATCGTTTTTATTTACCAGTTCAAGTACTTCATTTCCATTATTTGCTACGCCTGCAATTATAAAATCTTTTTCTGCCTGCAGCAGCGAAACAATACCATCAAGCAATATGCGGTGGTCGTCTGCTATCAATAATCGTACAGGCATTTTTGTAAAAGATATATTGTATAAAGATATTTTTCTTGTACTAAACAAACCAATACCAAATAAACGGCATTTACTTATACCGTATTAATGGTATTTGCAGTGTAAGGAATATCAATAATAACGGTTGACCCGGTGCCCGTACCTGAATCAATATCAATTGTTCCTTTCAGGTATTCTATTCTTGACCTTACATTATTCAAACCTATCCCCTTTCCATCAGACGCTTTTTTATAATTAAAACCAAGGCCATTGTCTTCCACAGTTATATTAATATGTTCAGGGTATTTTATTATTTGCACAGTTATTTCGCTGGCCTGGGCGTGTTTTACAATATTATTAATAAGTTCAAGCAGAATACGGTAAATGCTTATTTCTGCTTCCTCATTCATCCGGTCCTTTATATCGTGTGTAGTAAAGGTTATATGTAATCCTGTTGCCGCTATTTTATCAAACAGGTTTTGCAGGGCAGCCATTAACCCCAGCTTTGATAACGTTGCAGGCATAAGGTTGTGCGATATATTTCTTAGTTCTGTCGCGGCGTCATCAAGCAGCGCTAAAGTGGTTTCATATTTTTCGCGCTGAAGGCCGGTAAGTGATTTTTTTTCTTCTTCAAGCCTTGAAAGATTCAACCGGGCGGCAGATAGTAAAGAACCCAGGCTATCATGTATATCCTGCGCTATGCGTTTGCGTTCTTTGTCCTGGACAGAAACAATTGAATTAAAAAGTTTGTTGCGGTGCCTGCCCAGTTCGTCCTGGAACTTATTTTTTTGTTTAAGCTGTTGCCGGTTGTATAATAAAAAAACGATAACAATGAGAAGGGCGCACGATATTACAATGATATTGAGCCTGAATTTTTGCCGGGTAATTTCTACTTCACTGGCTTGCCCCTGTTGGTTAAGCAAGGCTATTTCTTTATCTTTTTTTGCTGCCTGGTAGCGGGCATCTATCTGTTTTATTTCCATCATGCTTTGTTCGTTTATAATGGAATCTTTCAGATCGTTATATAGTACATTGTAATAATAGGCGCTGTCAAATTTATTTTTGGCAAAGTACAATTTTGAAAAATCCAGGTATGCTTCCTTTATATCTTCCTTATGGCCAATCTCTTTGGCTATAGCTAAGCCCTGGGTAAGTAATTGTTTGGCTTTACCAAAATATTTCAGGTCATTATATAAATTTCCGGCGGTTATAAAATAATTTGCTGCATCATACTTGTTGCACCGCACAACATTATTTTGCGCATAATTAACTGCGGCTAAAGCATACGGCAAAGCTTTTTTGTAAGAAGT
>JABDFW010000027.1:20623-36820 GCA_013286305.1 Bacteroidota bacterium | reverse complement strand
TATTACAAATTCTGCATGGCTATGGGTAATAATAGCAAGGTTAGCATAAGAGCCTTCTGCCACTTCCTCGCTTATTTCTATATTTAACTGGTTTGCATTTTGTTCGGGCATAATTATTTTATTTAATTCTTAGGTTACCGGTTAGGTCATCTAAACCTTGTTAAATATTCATCTACTACTCTTCCATTACCGTTAAGGTCGCTGTATTCTGTTTTAAAATGTAATGTTTCCGTATCAGGGTCATAGGTTTGGGTATCTACAATAAATGAATTTGCAAGGCATCCGGTTTCAGGATCAGTTATAACAAGGTTTGGTGTTATTGAAACTAAATTGGTACCCGCAGTAAACACAACAATATACTGCCACCCGGCACTGCCAAGATCTGAATAGTCAATAAATACTACATTTTTTGTATCAGTTACCGCATATTTGCTAACGAGAGCAGAAAGATTAATAGTATCAGATATTATACCTGAAGAAACCGGCCCCAGGTAATCCGTTCGTGTACCCTTAACGCTGTATTGGCCTGACAGGGGCGAACCAAGCTGATTGTAATAAATAGTACCGAGCACCCCGTCAATGGCTACACCCTGTGCATCAGTAATACTTACAGGCAGCATATAACTATTTCTAAGATTTGCTTTACCCCCATATACTTCAAATCCCACCAGGACCGACCTTGTGCCTGCTGGCAATACCACTGTTTTGGCGTTGAATGAGTACAAAGAATCGGGAAGCGAATCGAATTGATTAAAATGCGTTTGATTGTAGGCTATTCTTTTGGAATCATCAATTTTTAGCGTCAAGGTTATATCATGGTTGAGTGTATAAGGTGTTGAAACCCCAACAGTAATATACAAAGCCAATGAATCGGGGCCTGCCAGGTCAAGCGGGGCTTTAGAAAGTGTATCAGGCCCCCCATTGAAAATTGCGACAACTGCGCTGCCATCATGGTCGTTATGTATGCTATCTTTAAAACAGCCTGCCATCAGCAGGCAAGGAGCCAGTAAAACTATTAGAAATTTTTTCATAATGCCAGGTGAAGTAATAATACCGCAAATAAAACAGAAAAGCACCACTATTTGCTTCTTTTTATCAAAAAGTTATCATAAAAGATTATCCCTTTGCATGTATTGCCATATAATTTATAGCAGTTCTACCGTATCAACAATACCGTTCCCCTTTTAAAAATGATCTTATTCTGATAATCCTTTCCTCTTACTTCCCATATATACGTTCCGGGTAATGCAGGCTGGCCGCCTACCCTGCCATCCCATCCCTGCAGGTATGCCTGTGTTTGGTACATGATGCCGCCCCACCGGTTAAATACCCTGAAGTAATCCAGTTTTATTATCCCTACAGGGAAGGGACGGAAGATATCATTCCTCCCATCGCCATTTGGGGTAAATGCATTGGGTACATATATATCCGGGCCTTTGTAATATTTTATATGTACTGTATCGCTTAAGCTGCACCCATAATTATTCTGCATTTGTACCCGGTAAGTAATATCTTCTGTGCCTGTTGCAACCGGGCTGGCTGAATTAGGGTTATCCAAACCATAGGCAGGTGACCATACATAACTCCCAATACTGTCATACCCTGCATTGGCATGCAGTTGATAAGGCTCTTCAACACTCAGTACAGTGTCATGCGTACTTAACGGATAGGGTGACAGCCTTATGTTTATATATTGCGTATCTCTTGCTTCGCATCCTTTTGTGGTGGTTACGTCTAATATAGCCGCATAGGTTTGATCGGGTACTGTAAAGTTATAAGTGGGGTTATTTACTTTCGAAATGAATGATGTGCTGTCCTTAAGGTTAATGAATGACCAGGTTAAATCATTTACCTGGCCCAATCCGGTTGCGGAAGTATTGGTAAACTTAACAGGCTGGTTGGTACAATTACCTGCATAATTAAATGAAGCATTTAAAGGAGGGTAAACTACCAGTGCACTGTAAGCAGTATCGGCGCACCTGTACCCTGGCATCGTTATGAGCCGTATCTTGAATGTTCCTGTATCGTAGGTATGCACCGGGTATCGTGTTTGGGCGGTGTCCCCATCCCCCAGGTCCCATAAATATTTATTATTGTCCCAGTACAGGTCAGAATGATAGGGCGTACTGTAATTTGGAAAACTTATAATGCTAGAACTGCAACTGTTTATAAGCTGGGGTATTATAGCTTTGGGAACCGGAAGGTTAGAGCAGTCATATACCTTTATCACTACATCCCGCGTATGTGGTGTTAGGGTTACCTCCTTACCATTGCGGTATTCATTTACCCCGATAGTTACAAGATAGCTGCCGGTATCATGTAGCTGCCCGCTTACCATACCCGTTTTGGTATCTATCGTTACATCCGGCCCAAGAGGATGGGCAGCACTATAGGGGTCATGGTACATTACTTCGGCAGTTGTACCAACCGTATCAATATGTACCCGCGTGGGTGGGCCGCCAGCTATTGAAAAAACCCTTGGGGGCGTAAAACTATAAGATAACGAATCGCCGTCTGCATCAGTAGCGCCAAATATATGTTCAAAAGTATTATTCCTGCATACATATAACAGAGTATCGGTATTATTATTAAATACGGGGCTGCTGTTGATACTAAATTTAAATTTTGAAGGCATGTTTATTACGCCGGCAATACTGTTATATACATATACGGCGCCGGGCCTTGATACATCTATAGAACCCCATATCATGCCAAGGTCCTGAAAAGAATAAATGGAAGGATTGAAACTGGTGTACAGGTTTTGGTAATAATCACGGCAGCAATCAAGGTACAGCGCCGAATAACCTCCATTGTTATATGGAAGCTGACAATCAAAATGAAAATACCATATCCTGTAACAGGGAGGTGATGTGAAGGCTATGCATGGATCTGCAACGTTTACACTATTGGATAAAGAATCAAATGTCCAGTCGTACCTTGTTACCGTATTATAGGTAAGGTCGCGTATAAATACCGGGCCTATCACAGGTTGCTTCTCCTGGCAGTCCAACACTATCTTGAATGTAAAATGATAATCAGTAGCTGTTGTTGTAGTTGCATAGCTCAACTCCCCTGCCCTTTGCTGGGTTGGTAGTTGCGCGCTGCTGGCTAAGCTAACTAAAGGGAACAATATGTAGAAAACATTGGGTTTCACATATTGGGTTTGCGGGGTTTTAAATGTTTTATCGTATCAATAGTACCGTGCCTCGCTTAAATATAATCTTATTTTGGTAATCCTTTCCTTTTACTTCCCATATATACGTTCCGGGTAATGCAGGCTGGCCACCTACCCTGCCATCCCATCCCTGCAGGTATGCCTGCGTTTGGTACATGATGCCACCCCACCGGTTAAATACCCTGAAGTAATCCAGCTTTACTATCCCTACAGGGAAGGGACGGAAGATATCATTCCTCCCATCGCCATTTGGGGTAAAGGCATTGGGCACATATATGTCAGGCCCTTTGTAATACTTTATATGCACTGTATCGCTTAAGCTGCACCCATAGTTATTCTGCATTTGTACGCGGTAAGTAATATCTTCTGTGCCGGTTGCAACCGGGCTGGCTGAATTAGGGTTATCCAAACCATAGGCAGGTGACCATACATAACTCCCGATACTGTCATACCCTGCATTTGCATACAGTTGGTAAGGTTCTCCAACGCTCAGTATTGTATCATGCGTAATTAATGGATATGGCGATTGCCTTATGTTTATATACTGCGTGTCCCTTGCTTCACATCCCCTGGTAGTGGTTACGTCTAATATGGCTGCATAGGTTTGATCGGGTGCGGTAAAAGTATAAAATGGGTTATTTACTACCGTACTGCTTCTTGTGCTGTCTTTCCCGTTTATAAATGTCCATTCCAGGTTATTTATCCGGCCAATGTCGGTAAACGAAGTATTGATAAACCTCACAGGCTGGTTTGTACAACCCAAGCCATTGATAACAAATGAAGGGTGAACTGAAGGATAGACCAACAGTTTGCTATAGGCTGTATCTGCACACCTGTAACCCGGCATGGTTATCAACCGTATCTTGAATGTCCCTGTATCGTAGGTATGTGCCGGGTACCGGGTTTGGGCGGTATCACCATCTCCCAGGTCCCACAAATATTTAGTATCATCCCAATACAGGTCAGGATGATAAGGTGTAGAGCTGTCAGGCAATACCACCGTTCTTGAATTGCAATCATTGATCAGCGGCGGTATAATGGCTTTTGGCGTGGGCAGTTTGGAACAGTCAAATACCTTTATCACCACATCCCGCGTATGAGGGGTTAAGGTTACTATTTGCCCGTTGCGGTATTCGTTTACGCCTACTGTTACTAAGTAACTGCCGGTATCGTGCAACACACCTTGCAAATACCCTGTTTTGGAATCTAAGCTAACATCAGGCCCTAAAGGTTGTTGTTCCGTATAGGTGGGTTGCGCATATATTAAATTCAGTGTATTGCCGTTGGTTTGTATGGCAACTGAGCCTGATCCCTGGCCTTTACCATAAAAAGTTTTTGCAGGTGAAAAACTATAGACAAGCGAATCATTATCGGGGTCTGTTGCGCCAAAAACATGAGAGAAAGTATCATTTTTACAAACATATAAAACCGTATCGCTGTTATTGTTAAATACCGGGCTGCTGTTGTTAAGCCATTTAAACCTCGACGGTATATTTATTAAATAAACTATACCGTTATATACGTATCCCTCACCTGGAAATTGATTTGGCGGAGGAGCGGGGTGAGGCCAGATCAATTGCAGCAAGTACCCTTCATATAGTGAAGCATTAAAATCACTCCGTATGTTTTGGTAATAGTCCCTGCAGCAATCAGGATAAAATATTGAATAGCCACCATGATTAAATTGCAGGGAAACATCCTGGTGATAATAATACACCCTGTAACATGGCGGATACGGAAATGCAATGCAGGGGTCGGCCACATTTATGGTGTTAGACGCAGAATCAAATAGCCACGCGGCTTGCTGTGGTTTAGTGGGGTTATCAAAATCATTTATAAAAAAAGGGTTTAACTGAGGTGCACCATAATCACAGGTTACAATCATCTTTAAAGTGAAATGATATGTTCCGTCGGCCATAAGTGCATAGCTCATCTCTCCTGCTTTCTGATTGGTAGGGAACTGTGCTATACAGGGCAAAACCTGTTGCAGGAATATCATACAATATATGATCTTCTTCAATACATAAATTTACCATTGTATTTTGTAATGCAGGGAGAGAATTAGGTAGATTTACCTTGCGTTACAGTGTTTTAAGGCATTAGAGGGTTTTACCGTATCAATAATACGGTGCCTCTTTTAAAAATGACGGTGTTTTTATAATCCTTTCCCCGCACTTCCCATATATAAGTTCCGGGCAATGCCGGCTGACCACCTACCCTGCCATCCCATCCCTGCAAGTATGCCTGCGTTTGGTACATGATGCCGCCCCAGCGGTTAAATACCCTGAAATAATCCAGCTTTACTATGCCTACAGGGAAAGGACGGAATATATCATTCCTCCCATCGCCATTTGGGGTAAATGCATTGGGCACATATATATCCGGCCCCTTGTAATATTTTATGTGCACCGTATCGCTTAAGCTGCACCCGTAACTATTCTGTATCTGTACCTTGTAGGTTATATCTTCTGTGCCGGTTGCCACCGGGTTGGCTGAATTGGGGTTGTCCAGGCCAAAAGCAGGCGTCCATACAAAACTGCCAATACTGTCATATCCTGAATTGGCATGCAGTTGCCAGGGTTCTCCCGCGCTCAGTATAGTATCGTGCGTGATCAAGGGGTATGGCGACTGCCTTGTGTTTATATACTGTGTATCCCGCGCTTCGCAACCTTTGGTTGTTGTTACAGCCAGTATAGCTGCATACGTTTGGTCGGGTACAGTAAATATATGGGTGGGGTTGTTTAAAGCTGTACTGCTCCTTGTACTGTCTTTCCCGTTTATAAATGTCCACTCCAGGTTATTTATCATGCCTTCATCGGTAGTGGAAGTATTGGTAAACTGTATTGGTTGGTTAATACAACCCAGGCCATTGATAACAAATGAAGGGTGAACTGAAGGATATACTAAAAGCGTGCTGTATGCTGTATCTGCGCACCTGTACCCTGCCATTGTTATTAGCCGTATTTTATAGGTACCCGTATCATAAGTATGCACCGGGTACCGTGTTTGGGCGGTATCGCCGTCGCCAAGGTCCCATAAATATTTAATATTATCCCAATACAGGTCAGGGTGGTATGGCGTAGTGCTGTCGGGCAATATTACCGTTTTTGTATTACAGCTATTGATCAATGGCGGTATAATGGCTTTGGGCGGAGGTATTTTAGAGCAGTCAAAAGCCTTTATCACCACATCGCGTGTATGGGGGATTGTGGTTACAAGCTGGCCGTTCCTGTATTGATCAACCCCTATTGTTAACAGGTAGCTGCCGGTATCGTGCAGTTGCCCCTTTACCGCGCCGGTAAATGGATCTATGGTAACATCAGGGCCAAGGGGTTGGGTTGGTGTATAAGTGGGGGCTATATAAGTTATATTCTGCGTATTGCCTGTTGTTTGTATGGTAACCATCCCGTTGCTGCCCGTTGCAAAAAAAGTTTTTGCGGGTGTGAAACTATACACCAGTGAATCGCCATCAGGATCGGTTGCTTTAAATACGTGCGAAAAATCTGTATTAGTGCACACGTACAAAACTGTATCGTTGGTGTTATCAAATACCGGGCTGCTGTTATTTTTTATGACAAACCTGGATGGGATGCTTTCAAAATAAACAATTCCGTTATATATATAGCCCGAGCCAGGCCTTGACACATCCATCGCGCTCCAGCCTAAGCCAAGCTGCGTGCCTTCATATATGGATGCATTAAAAGTGCTGCGGATATTTTGATAATAATCTCTGCAGCAATCGGGATAAAAAGCGGAATAGCCCCCCCTGTTGTAACCAAGCGTAATATCAACATGAAAGTAAAATACCCTGTAGCATGGGGATTTTGAAAACGTTATACACGGATCAACTACATCAACTTTATTAGATGCTGAGTCAAACGTCCAACCATAACCTGCGGATGTATTGGCGCTATGGTCGTTTATGAAAAGCGTATTAGGCGCAGCAGATTCGCTGCAATCAACAACCATTTTAAGGATAAAATGATAATATGGCGGCGGATTATCACCACCATTGTCCACGAGCTGGTAACTTAATTCGCCTGCTTTTTGATTAGCCGGGTATTGAGCAGACACGTGCAAACAAAATACACCAATAAGAAGGCACAATACAATTTTCACCAGGTAAATTTAAGATTTATAGCCGGGTGTAGTGATATGAAAGGTTTATTAATTGTGAATTCAGGATAAGAATGGGCTTTTGTCCTGTAAGGACGCAATATTGGTAGCAAACAAGACAAATATTATTTAAAGTGTGCCGTTAGGTACACAATATATTGCATACCTACGGCATGCTATTATTTGGTTGGACTTTTTGTTACCAATATTTAGGTTCCGCTGGAACTTAATGACCATAATTTCTCATCCCAGGCTCACGTTATCTAGTAAAAAATGAAGATAAGTATTTATCTGTTTAAACATGCACATATAAATCGCTATCTGTTCATTTAACCCAATTCTTTATAACCGTTACAACCGAATCCGCTTTAATAGCCTTTGCAATAAGCCGTCCATCAGGGCCTATTAAAAAATTATAAGGTATGCTGTCGAACCTAAGGGTTTTAAGTGCAGTGCCATTCCACATACCTGCATCAATCAACTGCGGCCAGTTATATTTTTGTTTTGCGATAATATTAAGCCATGCCTGCTTCTGGTCGTCAACGGCTACGCTGACCGCTTCAAATTTGCCTGCAGGGAGCTGCTGCTTTGCTTTTCTTGCAGCCTCCGCGTATTGCATACATTCATCGCAAAAGGTTGACCAAACATTAACCAGCACATATTTGCCTTTAAGCGAATAGGTGGAAAAGGGGATGCCATATTCATCAGGCAGCACCAGTTCAGGCAGCATATCGCCCGGCTTATACGGGTTATCAAATACAGCAAAGTAATCCAGCACATTTTTCTTAAGTGATTGAATAGTTGTATCGCTGGTAAACCGCGCGGCGGCGGCTGTAATAAAGCTTTTTATTTTTGCATGGTCATTTCCCAACTCTACAGCATCATATACTGCTAAAAACGCAGCCGGGCTATGTACTGTATCAGCAAATGTTCTGTAGTTATTGAAAAATTGATTGCTGACCGTACCAAGCTTTGCAGTACTGTCTTTTATAATTTTTGGTGATGCGTGGTGTGCGGTTAAACTGTCAACAACAAACTTAAGCTTGCGCATGGTTTTAGCTAATATTAACTGCTGGTCTGTCAAATCTTTTAACTGCTGGCTTGCCGGTGAATTTTTATAGCTATACCTGTGCGTAGCATAGTTGTAATAAACGCTTATTTCGTTTGCATCGTTTACAATGGGTATCTTTATATTGCTTTCGGCCACTGTTAATGCATACAGCCTTTGCTGGGTGCCGCCGGGAATATAAAAAGTAAAAGAGTCCAGCCCGGTCTGCATAACTGCTGAATCAAGTTTCAACACCTGCTCATCATTAAACGGCTCGCGTATAAAATATATTTTTTGATGGTAGGCCGACTGTATCTTCACCAATACCTTAGTACTGTTTTCTGTAATGTCATTGTTACAATCAGTTAAAATTAAACAAAGGGCAAGCCCCGTTAATATAGTTTTATTCATACAAGTTTTGCAGTTATATTTTTTCGCCTTTGGTGTTATCACCACAGGTACTGGAATTATATCCTAAACAATACATGTTCTCCGCCATGATCTCGTCGGGCCCTTCTCCGTGCGGAGAAGAGGTTAGGGGATGAGGCAACAATACCCGCAATTTAACGGTTTTAGCTCTCCCGAAAATAAAAAGGCCGCCTTGCAGGCAGCCTTTTTATTATATAAACCAAGTGATTTATTGTTGAACAAACTTAAGATAAAATTGCCTCGTATATGTATTTTGTCCGTCAGTAGCTGCACCACCACCATGATAACCTACATGCACCCAAAAAGTTAGGGCATTATAATCATACGTATTGTTATAGGTTGAAGATACCCATGGAGCAACACCTGCAACATTAGGTAACGCCGCAGTATAATCAACAAGGCCCGGATTATCTGCTGTCATAAAGCCTGAAGAAGCAGGAGCACTTCCTTCGGGCACATAATTGGTCAAAGGCACTACACCTGAAGTACCGCTAACAGTGGCATTAAACAGGTAACCTGCACTGCCAAGATCGCCAAACGGAATGGTACAAGTGTATGGGCCGGCTGTGCTGATATGATAAACAGCATTATCTGCCCTTGGTGCTGACGGGTGAAAAACATAGCCTGTGCAGGCATAATCCGCATCAAACTGGTTTTTAACCTGAATGTTTAGCAGCAGGTGGTTCCACTGCTCAATAGGCTCTGATGCTGACGCGATGGTGATAGGCAGTATATAGCTTTGTGTAAGGTCAAGTTTTGTAAAATCAAATGTAACCACCATGCTGTCAAGCCTTTTCCCTGCTTTAATGGTAACATCCCAGCCTGTTGTTGTATAGGCATCTGCGGGCATCAGCACGTAAGAGGTGCCGTTTGCCGTGTTGTATGCATCTAAGAAAGCTGCATCTACTGCAAGCGTAGCCTTAACATCAGTACCCAAAGGCGCAGGGCTGGCCACGTTTACCATAACAGGTATGCTTGGGCTGGAAGCCGTTGCAACGTAGGCAAATGTAACCGGGCCATTACTGTTGGTAGCAGCCAGCGGAAGATCAACGGAAGCACCGACGGCAGCAAAATTTGTGTAATACTGCCCGTTCTTTAAGCAGGAGCTTAGAGAAAACAACGCAAACATTATTCCTGCGCCTGCTATGATATTATTTATTTTATTTTTTTTCATATTCATTTTTTTACCTGTAATTAATTATTAAATAACAGCACTAAGGCATCCAGAAAACTTTTGTGTTATACGGATCAATAGTATCACCACCTGCAGCCTTCCACGCGTCAGCATTGGTTTGTGGCTCTTCCGCAGGATAGTAGTAGCGGTAAGGCATATGGTGCTGTTCCGAAGTAGGTGACAGTGTAGCAGGTACCACAGGGAAACCTGTTCTTCTCCAGTCATTCCATGCTTCAGCACAGCTTATTCCGTTTAAAGCAGCCCATTTTTGTGTTATTACTGTTGAAATCTGGGCAGAGGGTGTTGACGGCCATGAAACATTTGTTAATTCACTTTGGCCGTAGTAGTTTGCTGCTGCACCCGCAGCATCAGGCACGCCTAAGTATTCATAATCAGCAACGATACCATTTTGATATAAGGTTTGTGCATTGCCGGTAATATAACCCCTCAGCACTGCTTCTGCCTGTACAAAATCGCTTTCAGCGGCAAGCATAAATACATCGCCCTGAGTGGCGGACGCATTTTTAATTAAGCCTGGCCCTATGCCTGAGCCTTTTGTTGGCTGTGTAACCTGTATGCCAAGATAATCGCCATAATAATCGCTTGCGTTGCCGGAAGGCACGTAGTAAGCAGGATCAGTTGGTTGTGCGCCCATTACACAGTAAAAATAGCCTAAGCGGGGGTCATTTGTGTTTTTATAAAAATCAACCCCAAAACCACCGGCCCTGATATAATTAAAAGTACCATTCAGGCCGCCGGAAGTTGACACACCAAAATTAGAGTAGAAACTACCCTGTTGTGCGCTGTTATAACCGGGATTGGCAATGGCATCAACGCTTAAATACCCTGCAGATTGTGTTTTTGCCGCTTCTGTTTGAATAAAAGCCTGTTTTGCAGATACCGCTGATTGCTGAACGAGTATTTTAAGTTTTATTGTGTTTGCAAGTTGCATCCAGTCAGTCATATTCCCATGGAACATAACATCTTCCTGCCCGGGAACAACAATTGTAGTTGTGTTATTTAAGTTGGCTTGTATTTCGGCAATAGCGATGTCTAATTTGGCAACAAGGCTATCGTAAATATCACTTCCTTTATCATAGGTCGGGTGAAAATCGCCTGCGCCTTTTAAAGCCTGTGAATAAGGAACATCGCTGTATGCGTCAACAAGGTTTTTATACGCTGCGGCTTCCAGTATAACTCCTATGTCCTTATAGTTTTTTAAAGTAGGGTCCGCACCGCCTTTTTGCACAATTACATTAATATTTGCCAATACGCCGTAGTACCCATCCCAAAGCTGGGGGCTGCTATTGGTTACTACATACTCCTGCACTGTTTGGTTAAAAGAATAACCGCCGGAATAGTTCCAGTAACCTACCCAGGCAGCCTGGCCCTGGTAGCCATTGCTGTACCCAACACCGGTTACTATATCAGTAAGCGAAGTTATTGCCCCCGGCATTACCAATTGTACGGAAGCAGCGGCATCAGTAGGTGAATTTGGGTTGTTCTGCAGCTCGCTTAAGAACCCCTTTTTACAACCGCTGACTGCAAAAGCCATTATAATTATTGAATAAACTAACTTTTTCATGCTATTATTTTTAATTAACTCATGTTTTTTATACACTAGAACGTTACATTAAGTACAAAAGTATATTGCCTGGTAGGGGGTAACTGGTTAACAGTGTTAAAACCCAAACCGTTGGAGTTACTGGCATTAAATTCAGGGTCTGTGAAATCATTCTCCGTTGGCCTGAACATTGCCACATTATTACATAAAGCAGTTATTTTTAACCCCTTAATATACTTAGCACCGCTTACTACGCTTGTAAGGTCGTAAGAAAGGCTTATTGTCCTTATTTTCCATGTAGAAGCATTATTTACGTAAGAACTACCGGCTTTTCTGAACGGAGAATATACCCAGAAACCGATATTACCATCCTGTGTGTAAACATTTGTATTTTGCTGGTATTTTCCGTCAGGGGTCATTATAACAGAATTAGGATAAATAAAATTCTGCCTTCCGTTTTCGGCGGTATGTGCTGAAGCGCCTGTAAAATCCAGGTTTTGCTCCGCATTATCATAAAATACATATCCGCCCCTGTAATCGCCTATAACCTGCAGGGTAAGTTGTTTATAAGTAAAGGTACTGGTAAGCCCCATAATGTATTTAGGAGTGGTGCGGCCAACCGGTATAAAATTGGGGTTTACACTCGGTAACCCTGTATTGGCGTCAACTATCACGTGACCCTGTGGGTCGCGGTTAAGATCCTGTACAAACATTTGAGGGAAGGTATAACCTACAATAGCCTCATTAGAATTGCCTATTGGAAAAAACTGTGTACCGCCATACAATGCTTTAACAGTAGTTGTTTGAATGGCGAGGTTACCGCCAACATCCCAACGGAAGCCGCTTGCGGTGCTTACTATCCTGTTAAGTTTTACATCAAACTCATACCCTTCAGATATTGTTGAAGCGGCATTTACGTTTGCACTGGTATAACCTGTTGCAGAAGTAACACTTACCGGGAACAACTGGTTTGTATTATTATCATGATAATAAGTAGCGCTCACGCTGATCTTATTTCTCAGGAAACCAAGATCAATACCCACTTCAGTTTCCACCGTTTTTTCGGGTACTAATGTCGGGTTGTTGTATTGGGTGCTCAAAGAAAGAGACGCAAGGCTTCCGTAAGGATAACCACCGGTAACACCGTAAGTATTTACAGTTGAATAAGATCCCAGCGTAATTTGGCCTGTGCTGCTGTATGCTCCCCTTATTTTACCTGATGATAACCAACTGCTTTTTTGCATTGCTGGCATTATATCAAAAAACGAAAAGGCGGCGTCAACACCATACACATCATAGCTGTTATTGCCGGGTGCAAGCAGGGATGAGTAATCGCGCCTGTAGTTGCTGTGAAGGAACAAAAAGTCTTTATAATTTAACGACAGGTCAGCATAAAAACCGATCAGGCGGCTTTCAATGATACCCTGGTTACCACCGGAAGATGTGAAAGGAGAACCTATATTTGGAATACCTGTGCTAAACGCAATATTATATATACCGGGTATATACAGGTTTCCATTACTTTGTGTTTGGTAACTGGCGTAACGGTCCCAAATATCACTACCTGTTATAAGCCTTGCGTCAATATTACCAAATTTATGATGGAAGTTTAAAGAAACGTTCTGCTCATAACGTTTTTGGTAAACAGTTTGGTCTGTAACAGCGCCGGGCTTATTACCGCCTGACTCATAGTTACCTTCACCCCAGGGGTCGCTCTTCGAAAAAGCAGTAAACTGAACACCTGCCAGTGTACCCTTAAAAACGGTATTTGATATTAAAGCGCCTAATGTATAATTTGCAGTTAACCAGTCAGTCGCCTTAAGGGAAAGGTTTAAAGTACCCTGTATATTATCTATCTTGTTTATATTGCGTGCATTTGCCACAGCCCACCAGGGGTTTGCATAATACGCATTGTAGTAGTTGTTTGCATTACCCCATGAACTTGGGGTTTGCCAATCTTTAAGAGCATTGATAGGAACATTGGCCTGGGTATTCAGCAGGTTCCAATAAACTGCCTGGCCATTAAAATCGTTACCCACCGTATTGGTAAGCTTATGCGAGTAATTAAGTGTATAGTCAACGGAAAAAATGCCATAGGTTCTTTTACCTGCAAAACGAAGGTTAGCCCTTTCGGCCATATCATCCGGTATAGTACCTTTTACATTTACATATTGAATACCTACAAAGTCTGAATTCAGGTTATCGCCAAAAGAAATGGAAGCATCTGTTTGGCTGGTTAACCCGTTTTGAAAAAATGCCCTTCTTGGATCAACAGCCTGTTGTTTGAACGGTACAACGTCCACCTGGCCGGCCTGATTGGGTGAACCTATAAATGCTTTGCTGGGGTCGCCATTATATGCCGGGCCGTACGATTGGTTTTCAAACGGGATATAATTGGTAAACCCTGTGTAAGGGTCAGTTGAGTTAAATGCGTAAGGTGTACCTCCAAAAAATACCCCTAACTCACCACCATAACCCGAATAGGTATCTTGCAGCGCAGGAAAATAAGCCATTCTTTCTATAGTTGTCGTCTGCGAAACGTTTATACTTGGCTTGCCATTTTTGCTTCCTCTTTTTGTGGTGATTATAACCACACCGTTTGTAGCTTCGGAACCATACAGCGCTGCTGCGCTTGCTCCCTTCAAAATACTCATGCTTTCAATATCCTCGGGGTTTATTGAAGCTAAAAAGTCATTTCTCACAATCATACCATCAACCACAAGCAGTGCCTGGTTGTCAAAATTGATGTGCCGTTCGCCCCGTAACTGCACACGTATCTGGGGGTCAACTCCGTTGTTAATAATACTTATTTGCGCTCCCGATACCTGTCCGATAAGCCCCTGGGCGGCATTTACCGGTTTGGAAATGTTAAGCTGGTCTGAATTCACCGTTGCAACACTGTAACCAAGTGATTTAGACTCTCTTTTAATACCAAGAGAAGTAACTACCACCGTAGAAAGTTCTTGTGTTTTAATAACAAGGGATACGGCAATATTATTATCCGCCCCTACCGTAATTTCTTTGGCGGTAGCGCCTGTAGCTGAAATAACCAGCACATCACCCGTTTTTGCTTTGATTGAAAACCGGCCATCAGCATCGGCCGAAACACCAGACCTGGTGCCCTTGACAATTACGGAAGCGTATCCAACAGCGCTCCCTGTTTCATCAGTAACTCTGCCAGTAAGAGTCCTGGTTTGCGCAATGGCCATTGTAAAAAATAACAATAGCACTGCAGTTAGACTTACAATTTTTCTCATGTGACTATAGGTTTTTTTAAAAAATTATGCGTGTAAATATAGGGGTTACCAACAAAATAGTTAAAAAAATTTAACGCCCTGTTAATTTACTCTTAACATCAAAAGACAAAATCCAATGCTTTTTTGCTGCTTAGTAAAAAAGTTTTTTATATATACATAAAATTGATAATACTTATATTAATCTTTTACAGATTTTTATTTTGTAAAATTCCTGGAATAATCTTCCCTGTTTATTTCGGCGACACAGTTAAAGTGGTACCTTAAAATTCTTAAAATATTTTTGAAATAAAAAATATTTCGTTAAAAATTTAAAAAAATTCGAATTACCAGGTTCTAAAAGCGGGGGTTTTGATTAAATTTCTAACAGTACGGGTAAAACTAAGTACCCATAACCCGCCGGTTTAATTACTTTTGCCACATGTTATTATTAGACGGAAAAACAGCCTCGCAGTCAATAAAAGAGCAGATAAAGCAAAAGGTTATTGAAATAACAGCCCTCGGTAAAAGAAGCCCTCACCTTGCCGCCATTTTGGTTGGCAATAATGGCGCAAGCGAAACTTATGTAGCAAGCAAAGTTAAAACCTGCGCTGAAATTGGTTTTGAATCAACACTTATAAGATTTGAGGACTCTGTTAATGAAAATGTATTGATCGAAAAGATAAATACCCTGAATAACGATAGCGGGGTGGATGGCATTCTGGTTCAGTTACCACTGCCAAAGCAAATAAACGAACAAAAGATCATTGAAGCGATACACCCGTCCAAGGATGTGGATGGTTTTCACCCGGTAAGCGCAGGCAAGCTTGTACAGGGCATGCAAACATTTATTCCCGCTACGCCTTATGGTATTCTGCTTATGCTGCAATATTTTAATATTGATACAAAAGGCAAGCATGCCGTAGTGGTAGGCAGAAGCAATATTGTAGGCAGGCCTATGAGCATATTGCTTAGCAGTAATACCAAATATGGTAACTGCACCGTGACTATTTGCCACTCGCAAACCAAAAACCTTAAAGAAATTTGCTTGCAGGCCGATATATTAGTTGCAGCGCTTGGCAGGCCTGAATTTGTAAAAGGCGATATGGTGAAGGAAGGGGCAGTGATAATTGATGTAGGCATAACAAGAGTGGAAGACGCTTCAGCCAAAAAAGGTTACCGTATAAAGGGAGATGTGGCTTTTGACGAAGTAGCGGCAAAAGCATCCGCTATTACACCGGTGCCCGGCGGTGTTGGATTGATGACCATTGCAGGTTTGCTGAAAAATACGCTGCAGGCGTATGAAGCAAGAAGCGGATTGACCTATTGAATATCGAACAAGGGATTGAATAACGAGCAAGGGATTGAATATCGAACAAGGAACAAGGAATTTTGAATCTTGAAGGGATTGAATATCGAACAAGGAACAAGGAATTTTGAATCTTGAAGGGATTGAAT
>JABDFW010000027.1:0-20613 GCA_013286305.1 Bacteroidota bacterium | reverse complement strand
ATTGAATATCGAACAAGGAACAAGGAATTTTGAATCTTGAAGGGATTGAATATCGAACAAGGAACAAGGAATTTTGAATCTTGAAGGGATTGAATATCGAACAAGGAACAAGGAATTTTGAATCTTGAAGGAATTGAATATCGACAAGGAACAAGGAATCTTGAAGAGATTGAATATAGAACAAGGAATGTTGAAAAACGGCACCTGAGTTTTTTACAATGACTTAATGACCAATGACCTAATGACTATTGATTTAATGACTATTGATCTAATGACTATTGACCTTCTGACCACCACACTACCTGTAATGGAAAGTTTTTACACCCTGCAGGGCGAAGGCTTTCACCAGGGCAGGGCTGCTTATTTTATACGCCTTGGCGGTTGTGATGTTGGCTGCTTTTGGTGCGATGTTAAAGATAGCTGGGACGCAGCAAAACATCCAAAACTAACTATAGACAGTTTAGTGGCAACTGCAAAACAAACCCCTGCTGAAATAGTGGTGGTAACAGGCGGTGAGCCGTTAATGCATGATTTAAATACACTTACCGGCGCTTTACAATCTGCCGGTTTAAAAACTCATATAGAAACTTCGGGTTCATCACCTTTAAGCGGGGATTGGGACTGGATATGCCTTTCACCAAAAAAATTTAAGGCCCCCTTGCCCGAAACCCTCCCGGTTGCTGATGAATTAAAAGTGGTGATATATAATAAGTCGGATTTTGACTGGGCTGAAACATATGCTGCACAGGTTTCCCCTGGATGTAAATTATACCTGCAACCTGAATGGACGAAAGCATCCTTTATTACGCCGTCAATCATTGACTATATTAAAGCCAACCCCAGATGGGAATTAAGCTTGCAATTACATAAGTATATAAATGTGCCATAAATTAATCGTGAAACGACAGACGTTAAACGTGAGAATTTAGATACCCGCAGATGAAAGTTTTTAACCTGAATGTGCATTCTACAGTTAACACTAATACTACCCGCTGCATAATGTAAACTTTAACAACCAAATAGCACTCTTTTTACGACCTTGCTTTTGCATGAAATACCTTCTCTTTATTATATTACTATCGCTTGGCAACAGGTTATTCGCACAAACCTATAATGCAGATAATATCAACAAAAAAGCAGTAGCCGCGTACGATAAAGCCATGCTGCAACTGCGTGATGGTTTGATAAAAGATGCTATTCCGCTGCTTGGCAAAGCAATTGAATATGACGCAAATTATATGGATGCATACCTGTCTATGGCAGGAGTATATGGCGAACTAAAAAATTATCAAAAATGTGTTGACTACTATGAACTGGCCCGGAGCAGGGATACAGCTTATTTTAAATATTACGACCTGCCTTATTCAATTAACCTTGCAGCGTTGGGCAGGTTTAATGACGCTTTAGGTGCAATAAACGAATTTTTAACCATCCCTAACCTGAACGAAACCAGCGTACGCAGCGGGTTGTACCGCAAGCATTGTTATGAATTTGCTGTTGATTATGCACAAAAACACCCGGTTTCCAACTATGTATTTGCGCCGGTAAATATGGGGGATAGTATTAATTCAGCCAACGCTGAATATTATCCTTCTTTTACGATTGATGACAGCACATTTGTTTTTACGCGCCGGGGAGAAGGTATTCGCGAGGACTTTATGGAAAGTAAGCTACAGCCAAACGGGATATACAGTAAAGCAAAGCTGATTGAAGGATCTATAAATGTTGAGCCTTCAAAAGGGGCCATTAATATTTCGCAGGATGGCGAATGGTTGATATTTGCAGGCAATTTCCCCGGTAAAGGCGATGGCGATTTTGATCTTTTTATTTCTTACAATACACCAACAGGTTGGAGTGAGCCGGTAAATATGGGCTATAACATCAATACAGAATTTTGGGAAAGCTCGCCAAGCCTAAGTCCTGATAAAAACGCATTGTACTTTAGCAGCAACAGGCCCGGCGGGTATGGCGGCAAAGACTTGTATGTTAGTTACCGCAAGCCAAATGGCACCTGGGGGCCAGCAGAAAACATGGGGCCGCTAATTAACACAAAGGGCGATGAACTAGCCCCTTTTATACATGCGGATAATCAAACGCTTTATTATACATCTAATGGCTTGCCCGGCTATGGCGGTACAGATATTTATGTAACAAGAAAAGTAAACGGGCAATGGACTGCCCCCGAAAATTTAGGATACCCAATTAATACCGTTGAAAATGAGGGCAGCCTTTTTGTAGCTTCAGATGGTATTACAGCATACTATGCAAGCGACAGGGCAGATACCCGCGGTGAACTCGACCTGTACAAATTTCAACTGCGCCCTGAAACACGGCCTGCACAAACATTATATGTACAGGGGTATGTAACAGATGCTGTTACCAAAAAAAGCATACCATGTGCTGTTGAACTGACTGATGATTCCACACAGGTAGCAGTAACAAAACTTCAGACAGATGAAACTGGGTTTTACTTTGTAACACTGCCGGTTGGTAAAAATTATACTCTTACCGTAAACAGGAAAGGATATTTGTTTTACAGCGATGTTTTTCAATTAAAAGAAAAAGCAGCAGACAGCACTTATATTAAAAATATTCAGTTGCAGCCGATAGCTGTAAACTCAACTGTGGCATTAAAGAATATTCAATTTGAGCTCAACTCATATCAACTTGAGCCGGTAAGCTTAATTGAGCTTGATAAATTGTTGCAATTGATGGCAGACAACCCCGCATTAAATATTCAGATAAGCGGACATACAGATAATATTGGTAAAGATGCAGATAACCTGAAGCTTTCTGAAAACAGGGCAAAAGCGGTTGCAGGTTATCTTATTGGCAAAGGCATAGATGCTAAGCGCTTAACCTGGAAGGGGTACGGAGCGGCAAAACCACTTGCAGATAATAATACAGAGGAAGGCAGGGCAAAAAACAGGAGAACGGAATTTACGATCATTTCAATGTGAAAAGTCGAAAGTAAAAAGTGAATAAAAAAACCTTGCTGTTGCCGCAAGGTTTTTTTGTTTTATCATGATCAGAATTTTATTTCTTCATCGTTCGCATCAAAGAATTTAAATTCTGTAAAATAATAGTCAGAATTAGGCTTTATTTTAATAGGTGTTTTAAGCTTTCTCTGCCACCTTCTGCGAATATTGAAAAAGCCTTTCGTAAGATGGGAATATACAATAGGGTGCACCAGTATGGTTAAGTTCTTATGCTGGTGGGTAACCATGTAGTGCAATCGTTTTTCTATTTCGTCTTCCAATAAGAAGGTAGAAGTTACTTTACCGGTACCATTACAGCTCGGGCATATTTCTGAAGTATTAATATTTACTTCGGGGCGCATACGCTGCCGCGTTATTTGCATCAGTCCGAATTTTGATATAGGCAGCACTGCATGTTTTGCCCGGTCTGTATGCATTAATTTTTCCATGGCCTCCTGCAGTTTTCTTTTGTTTTCAGGAAGTTTCATGTCAATAAAATCAACTACAATTATTCCCCCTATATCACGCAGGCGCAACTGGCGCGCTATTTCTTCACCAGCTTCAAGGTTGGTTTCCAGGGCATTTTCTTCCTGGTTATTGCTAACGCTTTTATAGCCGCTGTTTACATCTATCACATGCAGCGCTTCGGTATGTTCTATAATAAGATAAGCGCCGCTATGCAGGTTAACTGTTTTGCCGAAAGACGATTTTACCTGCTTACTTATACCATACTGGTCAAAAATGGGGAGCCCATTATGATGGAAGGATACAATTTCGCTTTTATTAGGAGCTATTTTTTGAATATACGTTTTCGTATCGTTATAAATATTTTTATCGTTTGTAATAATGCGGTTAAAATCTTCATTCAAAAGATCCCTTAAAATACTGGTCGTTTTATCCTGCTCACTTAATATTTTGGCAGGTGGCTGTGCATTCTTAAGATTTTTTTGAATGGTTTTCCAGGTTTCTACAAGGCTTAAAAGATCGTCGTGCAATTCCGCTGTGTTTTTTCCCTCAGCAGCAGTCCGCACTATAACACCGAAGTTTTTTAGCTTGATAGATTCAACTATTTTTTGCAGCCTTTTTCTTTCGTCGGATGAATGTATTTTCTTTGAAACCGCAACAATATCATTAAACGGGGTTATAACCACAAACCTGCCCGGCAGCGATATTTCACAACTTAATCTTGGCCCTTTTGCCGCAATGGGTTCCTTAAGTATTTGCACAAGTATATTGGGCTTGCCGTTAAGCACTTCATTTATTTTACCTGTTTTTATTATCTCAGGCTCAACATGAAATTTGCCAAAATCAAATACGTCAGGGCTTTTATCAGAAATGCTTAATTGGGTAAACTTTAAAAGAGAGCGTGCATAGGGGCTTAAATCGGTATAATGCAAAAAAGCATCCTTTTCAAACCCAACATCTATAAATGCGGCATTTAAACCGGGTATTAGTTTTTTAACTTTACCAAGGTACAGATCGCCAACTGCAAAATTGGCATCTGTTTTTTCATTGTGCAGTTCTACCAGCTTTTTGTCTTCGAGTAAAGCAATTTCAACACCGGCAGGCGCTGCGTTTATTATAAGTTCTTTGTTCACAAAATGCAACTTTAAAAAATGGTTCTTCGTATTGCAAAGGCAAATACAATACAGTAATAATCTGTCCACATAATCACTCACCACTATTCTGCCTTAGAACTAAAGGAAAGGAAAAGGTAAAAGTTGCTAAAGAAATACAGGGCAGCTTGTGTAAGTAAGCAATGCCGGTATGGCTGCCGGCACCGCTGAAATATATTTAAGAAGAATTATTTATTTTTCTTCTTATGACGGTTTTTTCTTAATCTTTTTTTACGTTTGTGTGTCGCGATCTTATGACGTTTTCTTTTTTTACCACAAGGCATAATTAAATAATTTTTAGTTTATAGAGATCTGTTTATTGCAATGTTTTTATTCTGTCTTCAATTTCTTTTTTAGCTTCAGGTATCGCAACCATCTTTTCCGCCACCTTGTACCATTGTACTGCATTTTGCTTATCGCCCTTGCGGTCATAGGTTTCTGCAAGATTAAAAACAGCGTCAAGATTGTCGGGCTGTTTTCTAACTACAAACAAAAAACGCTCAATCGCCTTATCATACTGCCCGCTTTTAACTCCTCCCAAACCCAGCATCATTTGGCCATATACATTGTTAGAATCCTTTTCTACCACCTGCCTTATAGCCATTATACCCTGCATAGGGTTTGACGATATATTACCAAAAAGATAACACGCGCCTAACCCAACTTTAGATGAATCGTTCGACGGATTTAACTCCAGCGACCTTTCAAACAGCGTTTTTGCCTGCACGGCTTGCCAGTTTTGAAAGGCTGCATCTGTATCAACCATCAGGTTGTCTAAAAGCAAATGGGCTGCAAAGGTGAGGTTTTTTTCAGAATTTTCCAACTTAGCAGCTTCTCCAAAGTAAAATGCACCAATAGAAGGCTGCCTTGCCGTATCCCCCCAAAAGTTGGCAAGCTGCTTATACACTTTAATTTGCTGGGCTTTTACATCCCCCCTAACTACCC
Source organism: Bacteroidota bacterium (assembly GCA_013286305.1). Lineage (GTDB taxonomy): Bacteria > Bacteroidota > Bacteroidia > Chitinophagales > Chitinophagaceae > JABDFW01. Next base: position 15,074 of record JABDFW010000027.1, on the reverse strand, counting down.
CATTTTCAAGCTCCAGAAGCCTTACTATTTGCTGCTGTGTAAGGTTTTTCTTTGCTTTTAATACTACTTCGCCGGTTGTAATTAAAGGCGGGGTACCGGCTGCTTCTGCCATGGGTTTTGCAGGCAAATCAGTTTTGGCAGGGGATGTTTGGCCAAAAAAAAATAAAAGTATAAGTAAAATAAAACCACCTGATACCAGAATAGCCTGTTGTTTTTTCACAAACGCAAAATTTTTAAGGGGGCAAAGTTACTGTGTATTATGCATTTGCTTTACTTCGTTAACGAATTCTTTAGAAGGTTTGAATGCAGGAATATAATGCTCCGGAATGTTTACCGCAACATTTTTCTTAATATTTCTGCCAATTTTAGCCGCTCTCTTTTTAGTAATAAAACTTCCAAAACCTCTTACGTAAATGTTTTCGCCTTTTGCCAAATTTTCCTTTATCTCTTTTAGCAAAGTTTCAACAGTTACTAAAACATCCACTTTAGGAATGCCTGTTTTATCAGAAATATTATTGATGAGATCAGACTTTCTCATATGGGGTTTGTTTAATTGGTTAATACATTTAGTGTATCAAATATAACAAAAAGCTTGTGTAAAGCTATAAAAATATAAATTTTTATTAGATGTTTGAAGTTGAAAGGCAAGCATTTGGGGGAAATTGTATTAAAAAAATAAATATTTATTAGGATAAAGCACAGAAATTGATAAACCGCACTTGTAAATGAATAAAAATGCAGCTTTTACTGATCTTTTAATGCAATGGCATTTTAATGTTAATGACAGGCAAATGCCCTGGAAAGGTGAAAAAGACCCTTATAAAGTGTGGTTAAGCGAGATAATATTGCAGCAGACAAGGGTAGAGCAGGGATGGGAGTATTTTGAACGGTTTTGCAATCAATACACTGATATACAATCGCTTGCAGCGGCAAAAGATGAAGATGTTTTTAAATTGTGGGAGGGCCTGGGGTATTATAACCGTTGTAAAAACCTTTTAGCAACCGCAAGGCTGATTGCAGAAAAATACCAGGGCGTATTTCCCGGGGATTACGAAACAATTCTTTCCCTAAAAGGCATTGGCACCTATACCGCAGCAGCGATAGCCTCATTTTGCTTTGATCTTCCTTACCCGGTAATTGATGGCAATGTATTGCGTGTTCTTGCAAGAGTTTACGGTATTGAGACACCGGTTGACAGCGGACAAGCAAAAAAAGAATTTACAGAACTGGCGGAAAAATTATTGTATAAGCCAAAGCCCGGTGCTTTTAACCAGGCCATTATGGATTTTGGCGCTACGGTATGTAAGCCGGCATTGCCAATATGCAGTAAATGCCCCTTACAGAAAATTTGTGCAGCGTATAAAACAGGAAAAATAAACCTGTTGCCGGTTAAAGAAAAACTAATGAAGCGAAAAATAAGATGGTTTACCTATTTTATTTTTGAAGCAGAAAATTCTGTACTTATACACAAAAGAACAGCAAAAGACATTTGGCAGAATTTATTTGAGTTTTATTTGGTAGAAACTTTAGACGACCCTAAATGGGATAAAAAATTGGTGAAAAATTGTTTGAAAGATCAATTGGGAATAAATTTGAAAGATGATATGCTGATTTTTAAAGCCGAACCCCAGCAGCTAACCCACCAGCTTCTGAAAGGATATTTTATCCGGATCCATTTTGCAGCCATTCCTGCCGCATTAAAAACATCCGCATTTCAATGGCAGCCTGCTGTTTCCATTTCAAAATTGCCTTTCCCAGGTTTTATAAATCAATACTTAAGGCAAAAATTTACATTAACCAGAACTTTTTAATTGTTAAAGGTGTTTACAGTTTAGGAATTTGTGGTTTTTTGTTTAATTTTAAAGCAAATAACCAGGCATTTTAATAAGCTGACATTAAATAACAACAGTATGAGAGGAGTAAACAGGGTAATGCTTATAGGAAATTTAGGAAAAGATCCGGATGTTCAATACCTCGAAGGAAATATAGGGGTTGCCAAATTTCCACTCGCAACCACTGAAACATATAAGGACAGAACAGGCAAACTTATTTCTCAAACCGAATGGCATACAGTTGTTTTATGGAGGGGCCTGGCAGAACTTGCACAAAAATACCTACACAAAGGAAGCCTTATTTACGTGGAAGGCAGGTTGCGTACACGCAGTTGGGAGGATAAGGAGGGCAATAAAAAATTTGCAACCGAAATTGTTGGTGATAACCTTATTATGCTTGATAAAAGAGGTGAAGGCCATGGCGGGGGCTATGCAGCACCGGGAGGCAGTACGCATGACAGCGTTGAAGGTTTTCCCGGAGCCGATGCGCCACCACTTGGCGATGAACCCGTTGAAGGATTACCTTTTTGATACCGTGCTGATTTTTTAGCGTAGTTTTCACGGTGCATTGTGTATATTATTTTAATAATGTGCTATGCTGATAAAGCTTATTTAACCTAAAACAACCATTTTGGAAAGTCACGCGGCTATTTTGCAATTCTTTTCAAAAACATTTTTGCTTGGTGCTATTAACCCACCTGTAACTACGTTTCTTATTATTTTACTGCTTTTTTTAATGCTTCTTTCCTTTATTGTATCGGGAGCTAAGGTTGCTTTTTTCTCGCTTACGTATAAAGACATTAATCTTCTTAAAACAAAAGAAAGCCCGTCATACAAAAGAATTGTTGACCTGCTGGAAGAACCTAAAATATTACTTGGTTCTTTGCTTATTGCAAACAGCCTTGCCAATATTGCCATCATCATTATTGGCAGCCTGGTAATTGATCAAACAATCCATTTTACTACTGATATGTTATGGGCTGATTTTTTGGTGAAAATTGTTATTGTTACCAGCGTGCTGTTATTGTTTTGTGAAGTAATGCCCAAAGTACTGGCAAATAACAATAATATCCGTTTTGCAAAAGATATGGGCGTTGCTGTTGAAATAGTGTATTATCTCTTTAAAAGGCTGGCCGCGTACATGGTAAAATATACAGGCATTATTGAAAAAAAATTTGGCAACAACACAAGCCAGCACAACATGGAAAAATTAGACCATGCAATTGGCATAACCTATTCCGAGGAGAACCAGGATGAAAAAAATATACTGATGGGCATTGCAAAGTTTGGCAATATAACAGTAAAACAGATCATGCGTTCAAGACTGGATATTAATGGCATTGACCATAAAACTTCTTTCTCAGATCTTATCCATAAAATAGAAGAGCTGCATTATAGCCGCCTGCCGGTTTATAAAAACGATCTTGATGAAGTGCTTGGAATTATTAATACCAAAGATGTACTACCTTATATTAACAGTTCGCCGGATTTTGACTGGCATACTTTAATACGGCCGCCTTATTTTGTGCACGAGCAAAAACTGATTGAGGACCTGTTACATGAGTTTCAGTTAAAGCATATTCACTTCGCCGTTGTTGTGGATGAATTTGGGGGCACAAGCGGTATTGTTACGCTTGAAGATGTAATGGAAGAAATTATTGGCGATATAAGAGATGAGTTTGATGAAGAAGAAACCACTTTCAAAAAAGTTGATGATTACAATTATATTTTTGACGGTAAAACAATGATGAATGATGTGTGCAAGCTGATGGAAAAGCCTTTAGACATATTCGACAGTATAAAAGGAAATGGGGAATCGCTTGCAGGCCTTGTGCTTGAACTGGCCGGCGAAATCCCGCATGTTAACGATGTTATTTCAACCAGGGATTTTGATTTTACCGTACTTGAAATATCAAAAAACCGCCTTCAAAAAATTAGGGTAACCATTAAACCTAAGCAGGAAGAATAAAAACTGCTGACGAAACCTACCGGCAAAAAATAAAAAATTTCACCCCATTCTTTAATTCTTATTTCTTATTAGTCAATGAAAAGTAAAATGTTAAAAACAAGCAAGAACGATCTGTCATTTGGTTTATTTTCTTTTATCGGTCAACTGTCACCCGCCATCCTGGTTTTATGCCTTTTCGCCTGTAACTCTCCATATACCCCCAAACCAACAGGATATTTTAAAATAAAACTGCCACCAAAGCAATACCAGGTTTTTAACCAGCCCGGTTATCCTTATACGTTTGAGTACCCCGTGTATGCCAATGTTGTTAAAGACAGTGTTTTTTTTAAAGACAGTACTGAAAATCCCTGGTGGATAAACATCAATTTTCCGCAATTCAATGCGGTGATACATGCAAGCTATAAGATAATAGGCCAATACAAGCTTGATAAGTTGCTGAATGATGCTTTTAATATGACCAATAAGCACTCTTCCAAAGCCGATTTTATAGATGACTCTGATGTGGAAACCCCTAATGGCATACATGGAAGATTTTTTAAAGTAGAAGGAGATGTAGCTACCGCCAACCAGTTTTTTTTAACAGATTCAACAAAAAATTTCTTCCGCGGGGCCTTATATTTTGATGCCACACCCAACCAGGATTCTTTAAAACCCGTGAATGATTTTTTGGTGGAAGACATGCGGCATTTGATCAATACGTTTAGGTGGAAGTAACACCTATCCCCGTCCACCGGCACGGGCGACCCTAAAGGGGGATAATTTCAATAAACGTATCTTCGTATAAATAACAACTCTGTTTCTGTAAATATTTAAAAAATTAAAGCCCCCTTCAGGATAGGGGCTGCACAGGGCTATGATAGCAATAGACAATAAATTAGTAAGCGATGCAATTATTGAAGAGCAATTTGTGTGCGACCTTAACAAGTGCAAAGGCGGTTGTTGTGAGGATGGTGATGCAGGCGCACCATTAGAAATAAAAGAGCTGGAAGAACTGATCAATAATTTTGAGGCAATTAAGCCTTACCTCTCAAAAGAAGGGCTTAAAGTAATAGAAAAGCAGGGCAAATATGCTTATGATGTGGAATTTGGATGGGTAACACCCACGATTGATGGCGGTATTTGCGCTTATGGCTATCGCGACGAAAGAGGTATTATAAAATGCGGGATTGAACAGGCTTATAATGATGGAAAAACAACCTGGAGAAAGCCCATTAGCTGCCATCTTTTTCCCATAAGGGTGCAGGCAAGCAAGCTGGAACCGGGTATCGAATATGTGAACTATGAGCCCCGGCAAGACTTATGTAAGGCAGCGTGTAAATTGGGCAAACAATTAAAAGTACCTGTGTATCTTTTTTTAAAAGATGCCATTATAAGAAAGTATGGGGAAGAGTTTTATGAAACGTTGAAGGCGACAGCGGAGCATGTAGAAAATAAATAAATCCTAATAATGAAGCATGTACAACCCTTAACTAAACTAATTATTTTGGTATATTCAATTTTTACATTGAGTTGTAAAAGTAACAATAGTTCAAATTATATAGTATCAAATTCAATTGATACGTCATTGTTGAATTTTGAAAAGTTATTTCCATGGATGGCGAAGAGAATTTCAGAAGATACAAACATGCTTAAGTTTGATACATCTGTCAACAAGCAGCAGACAAAGAATTACATAAATGATTTGAAGAAAAGCTTTTCTATTGTTTACTTTTACGAAAATGACACATTAGTAAAACGTTCCGATTCCGCTTTGTCGAAGATTGATTATCTGCCTGCTTTTTGTGAATCTAATTATTATCTCGATACATTACGAATAACAGCAGCTGTAGGTTTTTTTGCAGCAGCAGGTGTGGTCATAAATGTTTACGGAAATAAGTTTTACGCCGAATATCATGAAGGGAGCGATGGCGAAGGATACTTAAAATACAATCGAATTGATTCGATTTATGTTAATGATATAGGTGTACAAGCTATTACAGAAAAGCTAATTCTGAGTAAAAAACCTTCATTTTCAAATGGTGAGGTTTTAATTGGTCAATTTGAAGGGACATTTAAACCATTTTATGAAAAAGAAGCTGGACAAGAACATATTAGAAAGGTAAAATTAAAAGTCGTTTTCAAATGTGTGGTTAGAAATTTAGACGAGTTAAGTAAAGAGAAATCTTCAAATAAAAATTAATTTAATTTGTTGATACAAATGCTCCTGTTAAAGTGTGCGACGCAACAAAAGCTCATTAAAGGACTAAAGTTTGGTTAATAAAAATATTTTTTTATCATGACAGATTCAGCATCTTCCTTTATAGCAAAAAGCACGATTAAAGCGGCCGATATTGAGCACAGGCGTAAGATAAATTTTAATATCGGCAAGTACAATGCGGTAGTTGTTGATGGCAAAGAACAATTTAGTAATGTGATGCTTGCCCGCGAACGGGCAAAGAATGCCAAATGGAAAGCGATAGAAAACCTTGACCAGAACCTTGAACAATTTGAAAAACTGATAACTGAACGTGGGGCAAAAGTAATATGGGCAGAAACTGCGGAACAAGCTTTGGAGGAAATAGGAAAAATCTGTGACGAAAAAAACTGCAAAACGCTCGTTAAAAGCAAGAGCATGGTAACGGAGGAAATTCACCTTAACCATTATCTTGAAAAAAAGGGCATTGAAAGTGTGGAGACAGACCTTGGCGAATATATACAGCAATTAGACGGCGAGCCACCTTATCATATCGTTACGCCTGCCATGCACAAAAGCAAGGAAGATGTGGCGAAATTATTTGCTGAAAAGTTTGGTACATCTCCCACGCTGACTCCTGAACAAATTACGTTGTTTGCCCGCCAGCAACTGCGCGAAAAATATACTGCCGCGGAAATAGGTATAACGGGCGCAAATTTTATTATAGCTGATATTGGCGCTGTTGCCGTTACGGAGAATGAAGGCAATGCAAGGCTTAGCTGTGCATGGCCCAAAACACATATTGTAGTTACGGGGATTGAAAAAGTTATTCCTTCGTTAAACGACCTCGCATTATTTTGGCCATTGCTTGCCACCTATGGCACCGGTCAAAAAATTACCGTATATGGCTCCATTATCACCGGCCCGAAACAAGCCGGCGAAACCGACGGGCCTGAAGAAATGTATGTGATACTTTTAGATAACGGCAGAACAAACCTGCTTGCAAATACCGCCACACGGGAGTCCTTGTATTGCATACGTTGCGGCGCATGCCTTAACGCCTGCCCTGTTTATAAAAATATTGGCGGCCACAGTTATGAGACAGCTTACAGCGGGCCAATAGGCAGTGTGATAACACCGCATTTAAAAGGCCTTGCTGAATACAAACATTTAAGCTATGCATCGTCGTTATGCGGTAATTGTACTGAAGTGTGCCCTGTACGCATAAACCTGCATGAACTGTTGCTGGAGAACCGACACGAAGCCGTGGTGGAGGGCGACAGCACCCTTGGTGAACGTGTTGCATGGAAAGCATGGAAACAAAGCAGCCTGCACAGAGGTATGATGAACATGGGTAACGGTAAATTAAAAAACTGGGTGGTGAATAGTATATTTAAAGGCTGGACGGCCCATCATGGCGACCTTGATTTTAGCCAAAAAACCTTTAACGAAATGTGGAAAGAAAGGCATAAAGAATGATGCTTATATATTTTTTTGTAAATTTGGGTAAACCAGTGAGGTATGAAAGAAGTTGTATTGAGCAAACCGTTTGACAGTGAAGAGGATTACTTTCTTTTTGAAGAAAAAAGTGAGCTAAAACATGAATATATTAATTCAACCCTTTTTGAAATTAGCGGTGCATCAAAATACCATAACAGGATAGAAAGAAGGTTTGCAAATTTAATTGAGCAATTTCTTGATAAGAATTTGTATGAAGTGTATGGAGAAGGCTTTAAGGTTAAAACCCCGGACGGCAATTTTTTCTACCCGGATATAACAGTAAGTTTACCTGAATCTGAAAGATATTATACAAATAAACCTGTTTTAATCGTTGAAGTATTATCCGATTCAACAAGAGCATTTGACCTTTCTGATAAATTCATTCAATACAGGAAATGCGAAACACTTGAATATTACCTGTGCATTGAGCCTGAAAAAAAGGTAATTTATTTTTTTCAGCGTGTTGACAATAACGAATGGATGGTAGAGGAAGCTTATACTGATGACGAAGCCGTGATAAGCTTGCCTAAATTAAATATTTCACTTGCAGTAAAGGATATTTACAATTCCTGATGCTGCTAATTTATACAGAACATAACACAAGCCGTTTAAACTACATAGCCGGAGTTTTGTTTTCATCCGTTCTGCCAGTACAATTCAAAGTTACCTCTGTTAAAGATAATTTTCTTATATATACAGGCCCAAAGATCAATTATTCAAATGCCCGTATAAGTGATAAAGAAATTTGGATAAAACCCCATCCCCTTCTTTTTGAAAACGGTATTCAAGAACAACAAATAAACTGTTTTGAATGGAATGGGTTAAAAGCCTTTTTTAAAACTGGCGGCGATATTCCGTTTGATATTTTTTCGGCTTCTTTTTATCTTATTTCGCGTTATGAAGAATACCTGCCGCATACAAAAGATGAATATGGAAGGTATGGCCATAAAAACAGTTTAGCCTTTCGCGAAAATTTCCTGCATCTGCCTTTGGTAAACTTATGGATGAAAGAATTTGTAAAAATTATCACTCATAAATTCCCCTCTTTCACCTTTCCTCTCTCATCTTTCGCTTTTATTCCCACTTACGATATTGATATTGCCTACGCATATAAAGCCAAGAGTTTTCTGCGAAATGCGGGAAGTTTTTACAAAGAGCTTTTTATGGGCAAATGGAAGCAATTGGCAGAAAGGGCAAACGTGTATAGCGGCTGGAGAAAAGACCCGTTCGATACGTATGAATGGCTTGATGAATTACATGAACAGTACCATTTGCAACCTTTATATTTTTTTCTTGTTGCCGAAAAAACCGGCATATATGATAAAAATAGCTCCCCCCATTCTGCCTTAATGAAGGAATTAATAAAACAACATGCATCTAAATATTCAATTGGCATACACCCTTCCTGGCAAAGTGGTGATGCTGAAGAAATATTGGAGAAAGAGATAAGTGTTTTGAGAAATATTACAGGTAAGGATGTTTCTATTAGTCGCCAACATTATATACGCTTGGCTTTGCCATATACTTACAGAGCGCTTTTGAAAAATAATATTACTGATGACTACACAATGGGTTACGGCAGCATTAACGGCTTCCGCGCGTCTATAGCCTCGTCATTTTATTGGTACGACCTTGAAAAAGATATGCAAACAAACCTGCTTATCCACCCATACTGTTACATGGAAGCCAACTCGTATTTTGAACAGCATTATACCGAGCAACAGGCTGCAGAAGAGTTGCAGCAATACCACGATGTTGTAAAAGCTGTAAACGGGCAGCTCATCACTATTTTTCATAATCATTTTGTTAGTGAACAGCCGCAATGGATCGCATGGCGAAACATGTATGCTGATTTTTTGAAAAAGAATTTTGGATGAAGAATTATTGAGCTTTATCCCTTTCTCAAACTATAATTCACCAAATAAACGCCGGCGAGGGTTATTATTGATCCGATAACGAGGTTAAAAGTTATTGCTTCATGCAATACTTCCGCGCCAACAAGCATAGCCACTATAGGGTTTATATAGGCATACAGGGATGCAACGGCAGGAGGCAAATGTTTTATACTGTAAATAAAAGCAATAAATGCAATGATAGAACCAACGATAACAAGATAGCTTATCGCTTCCCAAACGTTCAGCGGTATGCTGCTTAACGGTATGTTGTTATTAGTAGCCTTTGCCATTAAAAAAATCATGAACGAAGCCAGGAACATTTGCCAGCCCATAGCATAATAAGAATTCATTTTGAATTTGTTGCGGGTTATAAGCAAAGAGCCAAGGCTCCACGCAAGAACGGCTACCAGGCAGATGGTTACGCCAAAAATATAACCGGGTGGCTGTTTTTGAAATGCGTTTTCGTAAAACACAAAAATTACACCGGCAATACCCACAAGCAGCCCGATAAATGTAAGCAGGGTAGTATTGCTTTTTTTAAAAAAGATCATTTCAAGCAACACAATGAAGATGGGGCATAGTGCTGCTATTAATGAGGCAAGCCCGCTGCTGATATATTTCACGCTCCAGGTAGCCAGCCCGTTGTTAAGCACAAACATGAAAATAGAAACTACAAACAGCCATTTGAATTGTTGCCAGGTAGGCAATTTTTCTCCTTTTAAAAAGAAGAAAATAAGCAACAAGCTTCCGCCGAAAAACTGCCTTAAATAAGATACCTGCAGGCCGGGAATATACTCAACAGCATACCGGCTGCAAACCCAGGTTGTTCCCCACACCGTACTGGTTACAGCAAGGGATAAATAAGCAGCTTTATTATTGGTTTTGTTCAACAAATAGAAATTAATGCTTAAAATGCCTCAGTCCCGTTATCACGAGTGCAAGGTTGTTCTGCACACAATAATCAATAGTGTCTTTATCCCTTATTGACCCGCCCGGTTGTATAAAGGCTTCTATCCCTTCGGCATGGGCCATTTGCACACAGTCGTTAAAAGGAAAGAATGCATCACTTGCGAGGACAGCGCCTTTAAGATCAACATTAAACTGTTTTGCTTTATCAAGGCTTTGGCGTAGAGAATCCACACGGCTTGTTTGACCACAGCCTTTACCTACCAGTTGCTTATTCTTTACAAGCGCAATGGCATTGCTCTTTAAATGCTTACAGATGATATTTGCGAAAACAAGGTTTTCTTTTTCTGAGGCAGTTGTTTCCCTTCCCCCTGCTTCTTTCCATTCTTTAAAATTGCCTTCATCCGCATCCTGAACTAATGTACCATTTAATATAGATCTGAAAGATTTTGCTTTATGTTTCGTATGCTGTGGTTTAAGTTCAAGCAATATCCTGTTCTTTTTTGTTTTTAAAACTGCCAATGCATCTTCGTTAAAAGCAGGCGCTATCAGTACTTCAAAAAATATTTCGTTAATTGCCTCGGCAGTTAATTTATCAATCGTTGCGTTACAAACGAGTACACCCCCAAACGCGCTTTCGGGGTCGCCAGCCAAGCCTGCATCCCAGCATTCTCTTACGGTTGGCCTGCTTGCTATGCCGCATACATTGGTATGCTTTATTACGGCAAAAGTAGTCTCGCTCTGTTCCTCCCCTGAAAATTCATTGATCAGCTGTATAGCGGCATCAACATCCACTAAATTATTATAAGATAATTCTTTACCATTTAGTTGGGTAAATACTTCTTCCAGGTCGCCAAAAAATACTGCGTGCTGGTGTGGGTTTTCACCATAACGCAACGGTTGCTGCGCATTAAGCGGGCGTATAATATCGCCGTTAAAATAGTTGTTGATGGCGATATCATAATTCATCACCACTTCAAAAGCCTTGGCAGCATATTCGCGGCGCTGCTCCAAAGTAGTTGCGCCATTTTGTGTTTGCAACAATTCCACTAATCCTGCATAGCTGTGCTTAGCGGCAATAACAACAAGGTCTTTAAAATTTTTGGCCGCTGCACGTATCATGCTTGGGCCGCCAATGTCTATTTTTTCGATGATCAGTTTTTCTTCATCGGTACTTTTCAAAGTTTCCTCAAAGGGATACAGGTCAACTATAACCAAATCAATTTCTGGAATATTATATTCTTTCATCTCCTGTATATCTTGCGGATTATCCCTTCTTCCCAATATGCCGCCAAATACCGATGGGTGAAGTGTTTTTACCCGCCCGCCCAATATGGAAGGGTATGTAGTTAAGCTCTCTACCGGTACACAGGAAATGCCCAGGTCTTCTATAAATTTTTGAGTGCCGCCGGTTGAGTAAATAGTTACGCCCAGGTTTTGCAATTCTTTTACGAGCGGTTCAAGCCCGTCTTTGTAAAAAACAGAAATAAGTGCAGATTTAATTTTCTTTTGCATGTTAACGGTTTGATCAGTCCTGTAAAGGGCTTTTAATTAATATCCATTACAAATGCGCCCTGTTCTGGCACCGAATAAAAACGCAAATGTAGGCTGTCGCAGTCTTTTTTCCATCGCCGTATTTTCCCCATTTGGTTACTGCCGTCAAAAACCAGTTGTTTGAATGTAAATGCATTTTGCAGAGCGGGAATCGTCAGTTTGGGGTTTTTTGAAAGAATAAGCACATCAACGGCAATTTTGTTGGTTGTTTCGGGTATGATAAAAGTATTGTCAAGCAGGAATATCCTCGTGTTATGAATATTGATGCAAGTATTTTCAGCATTTTTGAATGTTGTATCAGCCTGCGAGTTTACCCGGTTAATAATACGTGAGGGCGTAAGGTCATATTTCTGTAATGGCCCATCCTGTAACAAAACACTATCACCAATAAATTGGCAGCGGTTTCCCTGTATAACATCAACGGCTGTTTGGTGCGGTATGTTATATACTATCATTTTTTGCTGGCGGCTGCTGGCCATTAAGTTGACACTTGTATAAATAATTATGGCTGCTAAAAATAAGAGAGAAGCAAAAAGGCTTTTCCTGGATTTTCGCAAAAGCCATATACATGCCGCAATAATGCAACCGTATAATAATATAGTTAGAATACCGTCTGCATATACGTCGTTCCACACAGCAAAGGGTAAATGGCTAACACGCTCAATAAAACTATCAAGGCATTGTATCATAAATCCTACTGCCATGCCAAGCCATTTTGTGACGAATGGGATAAACGAAAGGCAAAGCAGCGCTAACCCGCTATATAAAATAGCGCATGATAGCGGCACCGCAATAAAATTTGCTACCAGGAAGAAATTTGCAAGCTGGTGAAAATAAAACAGTATAATGGGTATAGCAAGAATTTGCACAGCAATGGTAATTGCTGTTGCTTCCCAAATCTTTTCCAATATCTTGTTTTTAAAAAACAACCAATTGCGCACCGGCCTATAAAACAATGCAATGCTTATCACGGCTGCATATGAGAGTATAAAGCCGGCATCCCACAAATAAAAAGGGTTATATACTAACATGCAAAAAGCAGATGCTGCCAGGGTATTATATATGTTAGTTCTACGCCCAAGCGCCTGGCCAACAATTATAAAGGAGAACATGATAGCAGCCCTTATAATAGAAGGCATAGCGCCTGCCAATAAAGCTGCCAGCCACAGGACAAGTAATATTACAACCGGTTTTAAAATGCCGGTAAGCCTGTTGGATGGGAACAAGCCAAAAATAAATAACAGCAACCCATATATCATAGCAAGGTGCAGGCCGCTAATAGCAATAATGTGCACTACGCCTGCATTGCTATATTCCTGTAAGAGATCAGCGTCAAGGTTGCCACGGTAGCCAATTAACAATGCTTCTGCCACACCCTGCTCCCTTGCGCCCGGAATATTCTGCTGGATCACATTAATAGTTGCATCCCTTAAATTGAATAAGGCGTTCTGCATGGGGTTAATATTATCGTTTGCAGGTGAGGCATACTCGCCGGGATACAAAAATTCTTCATAAGTAATGCCCCGGAAAAGGCAATATTGATTATAATCAAAAGCGCCGGGGTTTCCACTGTTTTTTATGGGTGACAGGGCCTTGTTAATGATAATCTGCGAACAATAATGCAAGGCAGGTTTTACTTTTCCTTTATAGAAATACAGTATTACTTTTCCATTCACTTTTCTCCATACCGTATCTTGCCCTATCGCATTGATTGAAGCTAGTGCCTTATAGGAGTTTGCCTTTTCTACAAGGGGTTCTTCAATAGTGAGCAATATATTTTGCCCGGGCCGGTAATATTTGCCAACCCAGTTGGGGTGATGGCGAATATCTCTTGTATAAGTAATAAAGGCGCCTGCTGCAACAAACAACAAAAGAATACAAACACCCCTCAACCACTGTAAACTAAATTTTAGCGTTGAGGAAAGCAAGATAAAAAGCAACAATACGAATACTATCGGACAGGAAAAAATAACCAATACCGGAATAGTAAATTGCAGGTACCATTGCAGCAATATGCCCGTAATTAAACATACCGAAAGCCTTACAAAAGGGTATTTTTTAAAATGTGGGAGATTGGTATAAGGCATGAATAAATGTACAATGCAATAATTGTATTTGCAAATTCTGTCGGGGCATTTCTCGGGATGACCTGAATAAATGGGCATGTTTGGTCATGCCATGGCATAACCCTACTTACTTAAATACATGCTCTTTTCCTTATACAACGTCCTGAAATACGGGTCGCGCAGGTCTTTAATAAATCGTATTGCTTCGCCTGTACTTTTCATTTCAGGGCCAAGCTCTTTATTTACATTGGGGAATTTATTAAAGCTAAACACAGGTTCTTTAATGGCAAAACCTTCCAGCTTTTTCTCTATCGTAAAGTCCTTGATTTTTGCAACACCAAGCATTACTTTAGTGGCAATATTAAGATAAGGTATCTGGTATGCTTTCGCAATAAATGGTGTTGTACGGCTTGCACGGGGATTGGCCTCAATCACAAAAACTTTATCATTCTTAATGGCAAACTGTATATTAATAAGCCCGCGAATATCCAATGCTCTTGCAATTTTCTCAGCATAAAATTCCATCGTGGTAACTACCAGTGGCGTAAGGTTAAAGGCAGGCAATACCGCGTTACTGTCACCACTGTGTATGCCTGCAGGTTCAATATGCTCCATTACACCCATTACATGAAAATCTTCTCCATCAAAGATCCCGTCTATTTCAGCTTCCTGGCAGCGGTCGAGAAAATGGTCTATCAATATTTTATTATCGGGTATATGTTTCAGCAGGCTTACCACTGCTTTTTCCAGCTCATCATCATTTATCACAATACGCATCCTTTGGCCACCCAGCACATAGCTGGGGCGCACCAATACCGGGAAACCAACTTTTTTTGCAACTTCAATAGCTTCGTCCGCAGTAAATGCCGTTCCATATTCAGGATAAGGAATTTTTAATTCTTTTAACAAATCGCTAAAACGGCCCCTGTCTTCCGCAATATCCATATTGTCAAACGAGGTACCGACTATCGGAATCCCCTTTTTTTCCAACTTTCTCGCGAGTTTAAGCGCTGTTTGGCCGCCCAACTGCACTATTACGCCGTCCGGTTTTTCCAATTCAATAATTTCCCACAAATGTTCCCAGTAAACAGGTTCAAAATAAAGTTTGTCGGCCATGTCAAAATCCGTGCTCACGGTTTCCGGATTGCAATTCACCATTATCGCCTCAAAACCACATTC
>JABDFW010000026.1 GCA_013286305.1 Bacteroidota bacterium | reverse complement strand
TAAAGAAAAATTTTGAACTAAAGATCACTGTATGAAAAAATTATTACTTGCGGCAGGCATCTTAATTCTAACGTTGCAATTACATGCACAGTTTCCGGGTGGCGGGGCCGCCGGCAAAGGGCAATCGGGGGCTATGAATATAGGCCACGTATATGGTAAAGTGGTTGACACCCTGGGCAAACCCATTGGCGAAGCATCTGTTGTACTGTTACAAGATAAATACGATTCAGCGACCAAAAAAAGGAAGGATGTATTATTAAAAGCGATGAATACAACCACTATCGGCGATTTCAGTTTTGAAGACCTTCCTATGTTTGGCCCGCTTAAATTAAGAATATCTGCCGTAGGGTTTAAAAACTACGAACAAACTGTTTCCTTCCAGCTTAATATGGCGGCGCCAAAACCGGCATCACCTTCAACCTCCGGTAACCCGATGGCCGCTATGAGCAGCATGCTGAACGCGGTTGACAAAGACCTGGGTAATATAAAGCTTAAAGAAGATGCAGCACAATTGCAGGGCGTAACGGTAACTGCAAGTACCCCAACGCTTAAAATGGATATTGACAAAAAAACATTTAATGTTGATAAGAATATTGTAACCTCCGGCGGAACTGCAGTTGACGTAATGCGCAATGTTCCGTCTGTACAGGTGGATATTGACGGCAACGTAAAGCTGCGCAATGCTACCCCCCAGATATACATTGATGGCAGGCCTACAACCCTTACTTTAGACCAGATACCCGCTGATGCTATACAAAGCGTAGAAGTAATTACCAACCCTTCAGCAAAATACGATGCAAGTGGCGGCAATGCAGGCATACTGAACATAGTATTGAAGAAAAATAAGAAATCAGGCTACAATGGTAACTTGATGGCTGGTATTAACAGCAGAGGTGGTTATAACGGCGGCGGTAACTTTAATGTAAGACAGGGCAAAATAAATTTTACTGCCGCAACAATGGTTAACGCTATGAGAAACCGGGCTACTGGTACAACCAACCGGTCAAACTACGGCACAAACGATACAACGGTAAATGTTCTTCAACAGAATATTGACAAAACACACGGCGCTTTCATATTTGGAAGGGTCGGGCTGGATTATTATGTAACCAACAGGACCACTCTTTCGCTCGCAGGCATAAAAGTGCATGGTGAATTTAAGCTAAACTCAATGCTTGGTATAAATACAGATACGCTTGTTGGCAACACTGACAATAACCTCATAAGTTCAAGCCAGAGAAGTTCAGAAGGAACAAGAACATTTAATGCTACCGGCGTGCAGTTTGGCATGGTGCACAATTTTGCTAAAGAAGGCGAACAGTTAACCGCAGACGGAAATATCTTTTCCGGTAAAAACAGCAGTAATTCCTTATATACAACCAACCTATATGATAAGACAGGAAGTTATACAGGCACAGAATATGAAAAACAATTATCAGATGGTACCAACAGGTTCTTTACCATACAAACAGATTATGTAAACCCGTTTACAAAAACAACAAAATTAGAAGCAGGGTTAAGGGCACAGTTGCGCAGTATAGTAAACAATAACGAAACTTATACGCAATACCCCGGCGCCCCAAAGTTTGATTCAATTGGTGCGGCAACAAATAATTATAAGAACACCGATAATGTGTATGCGGCTTATGCAAGTCTTACAAGCG
Source organism: Bacteroidota bacterium (assembly GCA_013286305.1). Classification (GTDB taxonomy): domain Bacteria; phylum Bacteroidota; class Bacteroidia; order Chitinophagales; family Chitinophagaceae; genus JABDFW01. The sequence goes on along the minus strand of JABDFW010000026.1, from coordinate 36,041 downwards.
CAATAAAAGATTTCGGTTACGAATTTGGCCTGCGTGCTGAAAGCAGCAATTATAACGGAACATTGCTTAACACAAACCCGCCAGAAAACTTCAGCCATAAATACCCTATCAGCTTATTCCCATCCGTTTTTTTAAGCCAAAAACTGAAAGCCAGGCAGGAGTTGCAGTTCAGCTATACCCGCAGGATAAACAGGCCCAACTTTTTCCAGTTGATCCCTTATACTGATTATACGGATAGTTTAAATATTACAAGAGGTAATCCTAATTTGATACCTGAATTCACCAGCTCGTTTGAGGCATCTTACAGCAAAACCTTTACCGGTGGCAATTCTTTACTATTCTCTATATATTATAAGCATACTACCAATCTTATAACAAGATATATTGATACTTCCATTAACCAGCTTACAGGTAAAAAAGATCTCATAAGCACTTATATCAATGCAAATTCAGCTTATACATACGGTGCGGAACTAACGTCCATAAATACTGTCAGCAAATGGTGGGATGTAACTACAAACCTTAACCTGTATAACTCGCAGATCAATACGCAAAATATACCGGGGGCAACACAGCAGGCAGCCATCTTAAGCTGGTTTGGTAAATTAAACAACAACTTTAAGATAGGCAAAAAGGTAACCATTCAGCTTTCTGCTGATTACCAAAGCAAAACCAATTTACCAGTAACAAGCGGGCAGCCCCAAATGGGCCCTCCGGGTATGCAGGCGCAAAGTTCATCACAAGGATATATCAAACCTTTTGGTGGTGTGGATATAGCCTTTAAAAGGACCTTCCTTAAAAATGACGCAGGCGCTATTACTTTAAGTATCAACGATATTTTCAGAACAAGGTCTAACGAGCAGATCTCAAATACACCGGGCATTTTTTACCAGGATTATTATCGCCTCAACAACCCGCAATTGGTTAGGTTAAACTTTACTTACCGCTTTGGAAAAATGGATGTTTCCTTATTCAAAAGGCAGAATATGAAGAGTACCGGTACGCAGGATGCAATGCAGGCAGGGGGACAGTAGTAGAAAAAGATTATTTAATATAGGAAATGATTATAAAGATGTCTCATAAGCAGGTAATCGAAAAATAAACTTGCTTAACGGCCTCCCTATTTGGGGAGGCCTCTTTTAAAACTTTTAGAGAACAGGGATGGAATAAAAAATTCAACAATTGCTTAAAAAATTGCCATGAATACAAAATATTTTTTTGCCGCTGTGGATTAAGTTATATATTGGCATTGCGTAATATTTACGCAATGCTTTTTTTATTCAAATAACTAAACTGCTTGTCATTATGCAACATTGGGTGTTATACATATTGGTTAACCAATTAGAAATGAATAGCTATTGTGCAGGAGTAACCCTGGTTAACAGCAGTCACAATAAAATAGGCAATGCATCTTTAAAATCAAAACTAATTACACACTCAACTGTTATAAACCATGCAACAAAATCTCCTCAAACCAACAATCAATTTTCGGTGTTTACACTTGTTTTTTGCGTTAACCTGCGTAGCGCTTTTTTCCTGTCACCAAACAGGCACAACAACGGCGGATACTAAAAAACCGGATGACAACCGCTTTACACCTGTAGTGCTTACAGCAGATGGTGATCTTGATGAACCCCTGAATTTTGAAGTCCTGAAAGATGGTAAGGTATATATAAATGAACGGAAGGGCGGCCTTAAATTATTTGACCCCATTACCAAAATGGTAAAGCTGGTTGCAAACATACCGGTAAACACAAAATACACAAGCGCCACCGGTGTGGTAACAGAAGCCGAAGAAGGTTTTATCGGCTTTACCATTGACCCCAAATTTGATGAAAACCATTGGGCATATTTATATTACGCACATCCCACCATAAAAAAAGATGTGCTGAGCCGCTGGGAATTGCGTGATGATAAACTGATGCCGGGCACAGAAAAGGTGTTGCTGGAAATACCAACCCAGCGCGAAGTTTGCTGCCATACAGGCGGCGGTATGACGTGGGACGCTAATGGCAATCTTTATCTTACAGTAGGTAACAACACCGGCAATGTTGCTGACAAATCACAAACCGATGAAAGGCCAAACCGCAGCAGTTGGGATGACCAAAGAGGATCGGGCAATACCAACGACCTGCGTGGAAAAATTTTACGCATACATCCCGAAAGCGATGGCACTTACAGCATCCCCGATGGAAACCTGTTTCCAAAAGGCACTCCTAAAACACGCCCTGAAATTTATGTAATGGGCGACCGTAACCCCTGGAGGCCGTCAATTGACAGTAAAACAGGCTGGCTATATTGGGGCGAAGTTGGCCCTGATGCCAACGAGGATACAAGAACAACCAGGACAGGTAAGGATGAATTTAACCAGGCACGCAAAGCCGGTAATTTCGGATGGCCTTATTTTATTGGAGAGAATGTAGGTTACCCCTTTTATGATTACAAAACCGATTCAGTATATCCTCCAAAAGATCCCAACAAACCAATTAATAATTCTGTAAATAACACCGGCTTAAATGAACTGCCGCCAGCCCAGCCCGCTTTTATTTCATACCCTTATGGCACATCCGATAAATTTCCATTGGTAGGCACAGGTTCGCGTTGTTCAGTAGGCGGCCCGATATACCACCGCTCAAATTTTGCAGAGGATGCCAAACGCCCTTATCCAGGTTACTATGAAGGCAAATGGCTTGCTGCTGATCTTTCACGCGGTTGGATAATGGCGATAACTATGAATGATAACGGCGATTATCAATCCATGGAGCGCTTTCTTCCCTCCTACCAGCCGGTGGAACCTATTGATATAAAATTTGGTCCTGACGGCGACCTATATGTTTTAGAATATGGCAGCAACTGGTTTAGGAAAAGTGATAATGCAAGATTGGTAAGGATAGAATTTAATTCAGGCAACCGTACCCCTGTTGTACAGGCATCTGCAAGTGCAAGTGGCGGTGCTGTTCCCTTTAAGGTTGCGTTGTCCTCTGCCGGAACAATAGACTATGACGGCGATTCTTTAAAATATGAATGGAAAGTAACACCCGCAGCAGGCGGTGCGGAACAAACATTCACCGATCCTAACCCAAATGTTACTTTAACGCAGCCAGGCGTTTATAATGCAGTGCTTACGGTATCTGATCCTTCCGGTGCAAAAAATAGCAAATCGCTGAACCTTGTAGCGGGCAATGAGCCGCCTGCTGTTGCGGTAAATATAACAGGCAATAAAACTTTTTTCTTCCCCAATACACCATTTAGTTATGGTATTGATGTAAGTGACAAAGAAGATGGAAAGATTGATCCCAAACAGGTTGCCGTAAGCATTGATTATGCTTCTGAAGGTTTTGATTATGCAGAAATAAACCAGCAGCAGCGCAGCGTAGATGCTTCAACACGTTTTGCGGTTGCACAGACACTGATAAGCAAAAGCGATTGTAACAATTGCCATCATGTTGATACAAAATCAATCGGCCCGATGTTTACGCAGATAGCCGATAAGTATAAATCAAATGCCGCATGGGCATTAGACAGCCTTCCAAAAAAAGTGCGTGGCGGTGGTGTGGGTGTTTGGGGTACGGTAAGCATGCCCGCTCACCCGGGCATTACTTTAAATGATGCGCGAACCATTGTAAATTATATTTTGAATGTACAGGATAAAAACATCAGCACTCTACCTTTAAAAGGCAGCTATACACCTAAAATACCCGATGGGGATAACGGCAGGGGAACTGTAATTGTGCGTGCCGCTTATACGGACAAAGGCGCCTCGCCCGTGCCATCGCTCACTACCGAAAAAGTGGTTGCATTACACAGCCAGAACCTAAATCCAGGTGCAGCCGATGTTATAAATAATGCGGACAAAAAGCTGCAAACAATGTTTGTGGTATCATTAAGCATATTACCAAAGGCCAATGGTTATATAGGTTTTAAGAACATTGATTTTACAGGCGTTAAGCAATTGGAATTAAGCGCCTCTGCAAACCCTTCGCAGGGCTTTGCAGGCGGCACTATTGAAATACACCTGGACTCGCCAACAGGCGATATCATAGGCCAAACAGAAGTAAAACCTGTTAACCCGTTTGCTGCGTTAATGAATGCCGCAAACGCAACACAAAACGCAGGTGGCGCCAAACCGGGCGCTAAACCAGGCACACCGCCAGCTTTAGCCAAACCGGCGGCAGCAGGTGGCAAAGCACCAGCAGCCCCGCAAAGGCCCAGGGGCTTTAATCTTGCCTCACTTTTTAACAGGCCGGGTATAAAAGTGGATATTAAGGATATTGCCGGCCAGCACGATGTATATTTTGTATTTAAGAATGATAAGGCCAAACCGGTTGCGCCTTTAATGTCACTTTCAAATATCAAGTTCAATAATGTAAAAATGCCAGACGCAAAACCAAATCCATAATATTTTAAGCCCTGTTCTGCAAAGCAGCACGGGGCTTTATTTCTACCATAACAATATTAATCATAACAAAAATATACATCATGCATAACAGAAGAAGTTTCCTTAAACACTCCGGTGCCTTTGCATTTGGCAGCATGCTTTTAGCTAACAAAGCCGGTGCCGCTTTTTTTGATAAAAAAAAGCAGCATGCCGTTGGCGTTCAGCTTTTCACTTTTTTTCAAACCATTGATAAAGATGTACCAGGCACGTTAAAAGCAATTGCAGCCATAGGCTACAAAGAAGTGGAATCTGCCTTTAGCATGAAAGGTGGTTACTATGGCATGACGCCACAGGAGTTTGCGGCGGTGGCCAAAGATTCAGGTGTAGCATGGATTTCACACCACACCATCGGCGCCCCTTTTAAAATGCCACCGGGTGGTTTTAAGATGCCGGGTGCAGATACCACCAGGCGCATGGCGATGCCAAAAATGCCGCCCATGAAAAACCTGAAAGACAACTACCAGGAGATTATTGATGAAGTAGCAGCAGGCGGTTTAAAATATCTTGTATGTGCATCTATCCCGTTAGGCACTGGTGACGAAGTTAAACAAGCCGTTGTTATATTAAGCACGGCCGGTGAAGCGGCAAAAAAATCCGGAATAACATTATGCTATCACAACCATATACAGGAGTTTGCAACAGTAGATGGCGTAGTGCCTTACGATGTATTGCTTACACAAACAAGCCCGGATAACCTGAAATTTGAATTAGATCTTGGGTGGGCAACTAAAGCCGGCGCAGACCCTGTTGCGTTATTTAAGAAAAATCCCGGCCGTTTCCCGCTATGGCACGTAAAAGATATTAGCGCAGATAAAAAGGAACCTGTTGAAGTTGGTACAGGCATTGTTGATTTCAAGCCAATATTTGCTGCGGCTAAAACAGCGGGTATGCAACACTTTTTTGTAGAGCAGGACGGAGCGCCAAAACCAATAGAAAATATTACAACCAGTTACAATAACATTGTAAATAAAATATTGGCATAAAGCGTTATGATAAAAATTTACCACCTGGAAGGATAGTGATCAACAAAATTCTATTTTTCAGTAAGCCTGTTGTAACTATGTGGTAAATTTTATAAAAGCTAATGAAAAAACAAGTGAGAGTTAGATCATCGTTCCTGGCAATTTGTTTACTGTTTTCGTGTATATCGTTTTCGCAGCAAACGGAGGGATATGCCATACCGAAAAGCATCCCTCCTTTTAATATGTTATTGAGTGACGGGGTCACTTACTACAATGCATCAAATGTGCAACAGGGCAAACCATTGATGATCGTTTATTTTGATCCTGAATGTGAGCACTGCCAGCATTTTACAGCCGACTTAATAAAAAACATTTCAAAGTTCAATAATGTGCAGATAGTAATGATATGCGATGCCCCCGGAATTCCGCCATTAAAAAAATTTACAGATCGTTTCGGCTTGAGTAAGTACCAGAATATTAAAGCGGGAACAGAGGGCCTTTATCATTCAACGATGAATTTTTACCATGTGGATATAACACCATTCACGGCTTTATATAATACAAAAGGAGAGCTTATAAGCTATTACCGGAATGTACCTAAAATACATGACCTGGTGGTACAATTAAGTAAATGACATTAACGGTATTTATTAACAACGCAGCTATAATTTTTCAATATTATTTTTTTCAATGATGAACACAAAATTTTATTCTTTTTTACTGGCAATGCTTGTATGTTTTTCTGTTTACAGCCAGGATGGTATAACAATTTCAGGCAAGGTTACCGATAAAAAATCTAATGCCATAAGTGATGCTTCTGTTTACCTGCTTAACACAAATCTTGCAGCTTTCAGCGATGCCAACGGCAATTTCACCATAAAAAATATTTCTGCGGGCGATTACACTATTGCAGTTTCCTCATTGGGGTACGCAACTGTTAACGAAAAACTCCATATAACAAAAGACACAAACGTATCTTTTAATTTTCAGCTTGCAGATGCCGCAGGCCGGCTTGATGATGTGGTGGTTAGCGCAGAAAAAAAAGAAGAAAATGTGCAAAATATCCCTGTGAGTGTTTCAGCCCTAACAAGCAGGAATATAGATGATTACCGTTTGTGGAACAGTAAAGACCTTACTGGCATTGTGCCTAATTTATACGCAGGCAATCCCGGGGATGGAAGGAATGTCACTTCTATCCGTGGAATTACCTCATCTTCTTATGATCCCGCTGTAACCACTTATATTGATGGCGTTAACCAGTTTACACTGGATACCTATATTCCGCAGCTTTTTGATGTAGAGCGTATTGAAGTATTGAGAGGCCCGCAGGGCACATTATATGGAAGAAATGCCATGGGCGGCGTAATAAACATTATTACCAAACAGCCAACAAACAAAACGGATGGCTTTGCAGAAATAGATGAAGGCAATTATGGGGAACAACGCTATACTGCTGGCATCCGCACACCTATTGTAAAAGATAAATTATTTTTTGGTGCCTCTTTTTTGTACGAAGGTTTGAACGGCTATTATTTTAATCAATACACTAATTCAAATTTTGACAAACAGCACAGCATAGGCGGCAATTATTATTTAAAATATTTGCCCAGTGCAAAATGGGCTTTTACACTTAACCTGAAACATCTTGCTAACAGAAATGACGGTTCGTTCCCATTAGCAGGTAGCGCTTCAGGCGCTTTTGCAAACCCATACCAGGTAGATCAAAATGCAGTGGCAGAATTGGTAGATAATACGCTTAATACTTCTTTATCGGTAAACTACACAGGCAATCATTTTAATTTCAGTTCGCAAACGGCTTATCAGTCAAACTATCGTTATTACGCAACCCCTATTGACGGAGATTTTTCGCCGGCGGATGCAATAACCATTATTAACAATTACGGTAATAAATGGAATAATGTAAAAATTGTTACACAGGAATTTAAATTTTCCTCTCCTGCATCTTCCGCTTCAGCATTAAAGTGGACAGCCGGCACTTATTTATTCTATCAAAATACACCCAACAAACAGGCAACACATTTTGGTAAAGACGCAGCGCTGGTTGGTTCGCCAGATTCAAACTATGCTATCATCAATACAACAAAAGCAAAATCTCTTGGCGCCGCAGTCTACGCACAAGCAACTTATGCGGCAAATAAACAAACCGACATTATATTTGGCCTGCGTTACGATTACCAGTATTCAAAAGAAGAGGTGCTTGGCGAATACCAGCCTGATGGTTCTCCAACACCCATATTTCAAACACAGCCGGATACTTCTGCACACGCATCATACAGCGCATTTTCACCTATGCTGAGTATTGCTTTTCATCCCGTGTCAACTACAAATCTCTATGCAACATATAGCCGCGGTTACAGAACAGGCGGCTTAACGCAGCTTGGGGCCGATCCATCACAACCACCCTTATATGCGTACAAACCAGAGTACAGCAACAATTTTGAAGTGGGAATCAAAAACACTTTATTCCAAAACAGGGTAAGGGCGAATTTTGCTTTGTTTTATACAACTATAACCAATGCACAGGTGCCTACGTTGGTTTTACCTGCCGCTATCACCATTACAAAAAATGCCGGCGGCCTTACCAGCAAAGGCATTGACGCCGAAATTGCAGCAACGCCTGTAAAAGGTTTTGAAGCTACTTATAACTTTGGTTATACCTATGCTAAATACACAAAGCTAAAGCTTTCTTCAAATGGCTCCGAGGTTGACCTTGCGGGCAACAGGCAAATATTTACGCCGGATGTTACATCCATGCTTGCTTTACAATACGGAATACCGGTAAACCAATCGCAATCAGTTAAAATAATTGTGCGCGGGGAGTGGATGTATTTTGGCAAAGAATATTTTGACCTTGCCAATACGATCTATGAATCACCATATAATTTACTCAATGCCAGGCTTGGTGTTGCAACAAGGCATTTTGAATTATTTCTTTGGGGAAGAAATTTAACCGATGTAAAATATATATCGTATGCCTATGATTTTGGTGCTACCCATTTAGGTAATCCAAAAACGTACGGCGTTACTTTCAAAGCAATGTTTTAAAAGGTCATTGGTCAATAAGTCATTTTCTTTTTGCCTTTGTTGGTGTTTTCACCAGCAAAGATCGCAACATAAGTGAAGACGCATTGGCTGCAATTGAGTGACATAACCATAAATCAATGTTGGTGAAAACACCAACACTGGCGGGAACATTCTAATACATAAGAGAGCATTTAACTTTTAATATAAACCGGTCACATCATGAAAAATCTCATTAAATACGTGCAACAGGTTTTCCTCGTTGCCCCAATACTATTTTTTTCATTGCACATACATGCACAAAATTCTTCGGCCCCTCAGCTTGGCAAAAACTTAATAAAAGAAGTTATTGCTGCAATGGCGCTGGAGGAAAAAGCAAAGCTGGTAGTAGGCATGGGCTTTCGCTTTCAAAGTCCCGTACCGGAGAGAAGAGATACAAGCGCAGCCGCAAGAAGGGACACGGCTGCACCGGCTTTTAGGCTACCCGCTACTGACCCCGCAGATAACATTCCTGAAAAAGTACCCGGTGCGGCGGGAAGAACACATGCTATTACACGGCTTGGCATCCCGTCCATCACCGTATCCGATGGCCCTGCCGGTATAAGAATATCACCAATAAGAAATGGCGATAGTTCTAAAACTTATTATGCAACAGCATTTCCTTCAGGCACGTTGCTTGCCTCAACATGGGATACAGCCACCGTAAAAAAAGTAGGTGTTGCCTTTGGTAACGAAATTCGTGAGTATGGCGCTGATATTATCCTGGGCCCTGCGCTCAATATTCACCGTAATCCTTTGGGGGGAAGAAATTTTGAATATTATTCTGAAGACCCTTTGATCGCAGGTGATATTACTGCTGCTATGGTAAATGGTATTCAATCCAATGGTGTGGGAACATCTATAAAACACTATGCAGCAAACAACCAGGAAACAAACAGGAACAACGTAAATACTATTGTGAGTGAAAGGGCATTAAGGGAAATTTACCTGAAGGGTTTTGAAATAGCAGTAAAAAAATCGCAGCCCTGGACGGTAATGACATCCTACAACAAACTTAACGGCCCTTATACTTCTGAGAACCCGGACCTTGTAACAACGATCCTTAGAAATGAGTGGGGTTTTAAAGGGTTAGTAATGTCAGACTGGTTTGGCGGCAGTGACCCTGTGGCGCAAATGAAGGCGGGCAACGATCTGCTGATGCCGGGTACACCCGCACAATCAAAAGCAATAGTGGATGCTGTAAATAATGGAACGCTGGATGTAAAGCAATTAGATAAAAATATTGAAAAGATATTGAACATTATCCTCATCTCGCCGGAGTTTAAAAAGTATAGATATTCCAATAAGCCTGATCTTACAGCGCATGCTTTGGTTTCCCGTTCAGCCGCAACAGAAGGGATGATATTACTAAAGAATGATGGCAACGCGCTACCCATAAAAACAGCAAAAAAATTAGCGGTTTTTGGTAACACCTCATACAATATTATTGCCGGCGGCACTGGCAGCGGCGATGTAAATAAACCTTATACTATAAACCTTGCCCAGGGGTTAACCAATGCAGGTTATACTGTTGATGCGGGCTTGAAAGATGCTTATGAACACCATATAGCGGATGAAAAAGCGAAACGTCCAAAAACAACCGGCTTTTCCTTTGCACCGCCTCCGGTTATACCCGAATTGATCGCGGACAATAACACCTTAACACAAAAAGTAACTAACAATGATGCAGCAATAATTACCATCGGAAGAAACGCAGGTGAGGGCGCAGACCGCAAACTGAAGAATGATTATTATTTATCAGATACAGAAAAGACTATTATTAAAAATGTTGCTGATGCATTTCATGCAAAGGGCAAAAAAGTTATTGTTGTGCTTAATGTTGGCGGCGTAGTTGAAGTTGCAAGTTGGAGAAGCCAGGTAGATGGCATATTGCTCGCATGGCAGCCAGGCCTTGAAGCAGGCAACGCCATTACAGATATTTTAAGCGGCAAAGTAAATCCTTCGGGTAAGTTGGCTACTACTTTTCCGGTTGATTATCCAGATGTGCCTTCTGCCAAAAATTTTCCTGGTAAAGAATTGCCCGACACATCAAAAACCCCAACTCCCAACGCTAATCAAAGGCGAAGGTCAAGGCCATCAGAGGTTGTTTATGAAGAAGGTGTTTATGTTGGGTACCGTTACTTCAACACTTTCGGTGTTAAACCTGCCTACGAATTTGGCTATGGTTTATCTTACACCACCTTCAAATACAGCGGGCTAACATTAAGCTCAGCATCTCTTACTGGTAAGATCACAGCAACTGTTACCATTACAAACAGTGGCGCCCTTGCAGGTAAAGAGGTTGCACAGCTTTATGTAAGCGCCCCAGGTAAAGAAATGGATAAACCCGCAGAAGAATTAAAAGCTTTTGGCAAAACCAAACTGTTGCAGCCCGGCCAATCGCAAACACTGTCGTTTACTATTACCCCTGCGGATGTTGCATCCTTTGATACGCAAAGCACATCGTGGATAGCTGAAGCGGGAACTTATACAGTTAAAGCGGGCGCTTCATCGGAAAACATAAAACAAACGGCAACTTTTACACTCGCAAAAGATGTTGTTACAGAAAAAGATAACAAAGTGCTTTTACCGCAGGTGCAGATAAATGAAATGAAGAGTCCCCAGCCCTAAAGGGAAAAGAATATTACGCAATACGGCCTGGAGGTCTCCGTCAGGCGGTATTGCATTAAAATAAAAGCCAGGTGAGAAAATATCATTTTAATTGCATTGCAAAGCCCTTAAACGACTAAACAAATTTCGTCGCAGTTTTTATCGGTTTTATCGCAATTGTGAAATAGTTTCGAGCCGATGAAAATAGATTTGAGGCTTAAAATTTATCAAATCAAAAAAGAAACTTTATGAAAAGATCGATCTATCTCATCGCGGCAGTTATTATCATGTTTGCATCAGCATTTACCGTTATCAAATCTCAAAACTGGAATGTTGCAGAAGGCTATTCTATTAAATTCGATGGCGGCGACCCTTCAGGTGAATTTAGCGGGTTAAAAGGAACGATCAGCTTTGATCCGGCAGACCTGGCTGCTTCAAAATTTGATGCCACAATCGATGTAGCAACCATAAATACAGGCAACGGTATGAAAAATACGCATGCTAAAAGTGAAAAATGGTTTGATGCCGATAAATACCCCGTCATTAAATTCACCTCAACAGAAATCACCAAAACAGCAGCAGGTTATGATGCAAAAGGTATATTAGAAATGCACGGCGTTCAAAAAGAAGTTGTAATGCCTTTTACTTTTGCAAATAACACTTTTACAAGCAGCTTTAGCATAAACAGGCTGGATTATAACATAAATACTGCAGAGCCTGCACACGGCTCTGCCACTTTTAAGGTGGATATTTCTGTGCCTGTAACCAAATAATAAAACATGTTTAAAAAAATATTTTTTTACAGCATAACGGCGGGCATATTATCCGCCATTAGCTGTATAATATATAACCGCATTTATTTTTTTGCAACAGAAACAGATTTTTCAAAAGTGCTGAACACGGCCACTCTTATTGGAATAAACCTAATTGCATGCTTACTTGCCGGTGCAGGTTACCTGGCCCTCACAAGCTGGTTAAAGAAAAGCGGTGAGGTCATTTTTAATTTTGCCTTTTCAATACTTTCTTTTGCAAGTGTTATCATTCCAATATCTGTCTCATTGCCATTGGCTATTAAAAGCCCGGAAATATTTCCGGGCCTGGCGGTACCCATGCATTTTTTCCCGGCACTGGCATGGTTTACAATAAGGCCGTTGTTTATTAAAGAAAATAAATTGGCCACGCCTTAAGTGCGTGGCTTTTTTGTTTACTGCAGTCTGACGGCCTCCGTCTGACTGCAAGTAAACGACAAATTATACTGATTTTACAGTATCTTTCAGCTATAAGGATAATTGAAATTTTATCAGCCAGTCATGGGCTGATGGAGTAGTGTCAACTATAAAAACAATTGCTATGTCAAACAAAAAAATTCTTTCTTCTGCCGTTACATTAATAGCCTTGTTATCAACTATTGTTATCTTTTCTTTCAGGCACATTAACAAAGCTTCGCTTGACACTGTTAAAGTTGAAGGCGGCCAAATTTCAGGCACTGTAAATGCTGCCGGCGATATTCATATATTCAAAGGCATTCCTTTTGCAGCGCCGCCCGTTGGTAATTTAAGGTGGAAAGAACCCCAGCCTGTTGTACCATGGGATGGTATTAAAAAATGTACCGCATTTGGCCCAAGCCCCATGCAGGGCAGCCCTGCGCCTTTTGGCCCATGGTCGGCAGAATACCTTATTCCAAAAGAACCCATCAGTGAAGATTGTTTATACCTAAATGTTTGGACAGCAGCAAAAAAATCAAAAGAAAAAAAACCTGTTATTGTTTGGATATATGGCGGTGGCTTCAGCAGCGGCGGGGCGGGCTGTGCCATTTACGATGGTGAGGCAATGGCAAAAAAAGGTATCGTGTTTGTGAGCGTAAATTACCGTGTAGGCATATTTGGTTTTTTTGCTCATCCCGACCTTACAAAAGAATCCGGCCACAATGCTTCAGGCAATTATGGTTTGATGGATCAAATTGCGGGGCTTAAATGGGTGCGGAAAAATATCGCGGCATTTGGCGGCGACCCAAATAATGTAACCATCGCAGGACAATCAGCAGGCTCTATGAGTGTTAATTGCCTTGTTGCTTCACCGTTATGCAAAGGCCTTTTTAAACATGCTATTGCAGAAAGCGGCGCAAGTTTTTTAATAAGCACCATGATCGGCACCTCAACTTTAAAAAGAGCAGAAGATGATGGTATGAAAATCGGTGCTTCCATAGCTGACCTCAGGAGCATTCCTGCTGCAGACCTTATGAAAAAGCAACAAAGTGTTCGGGGTGTGGTAATTGATGGTTATGTATTGCCTCAAACCATCGCCCAAATATTTGCGGCAGGCAAACAAAATGATGTTGACCTGCTTACCGGGTGGAATGAAGATGATGGCGTTATTTTTGGCAAACCTAAAAGTGCGGATGATTTTAAAAAACAAATACAACAGCAATATGGTGCGGATGCTGCAACACTTTTACAATTATATCCTGCAACCACCGATGAAGAGGCCGCGGCTTCGCAGGCGCACCTGTCAAGGGATATGATATTTGGCATACAAAACTATACATGGGCCAATATACAGGCTAACAACAGCAAACACAAAGTCTATCTATACCATTTTACACGCAGGCTGCCGGCAACGGGCGACTATGTAAAATATGGCGCCTTTCATACCGGTGAAGTTGCGTATGCTTATGATAACTTAGCGTTTGTAAACCGCTGCCCCTGGCAACCTGTTGATCATGCATTGGCAACAACCATGTCATCTTACTGGGCCAACTTTGCCGCTACCGGCAATCCCAATGGTAACAGCCTGCCCGAATGGCCTGCATACAATACAACAAATAACACAACGATGATGCTCGGTGAAATGCAGCAAGCACAACCGCTACCGGGAAAAGCAGGGTTGGATTTTTTAATTGGGAGGATGAAATAGGGGGAGTTTGAATGTTTGAATGTTTACGAACTGCAGATAATACAAAACAGATAACATTTTTATTTAAGGTGGCTCCTGCCATTGAATCATTATATTTACATTAGCTCAAATTTATTATATAACCTCACCCGTAAAAAACTTTGTCATGCGATCACTTTGCCTTGTTTTTTTGTTTGTTTTATTGGGAACCACTGACCTGTTAAGCCAGCAGGCAACCCAATCTCTCAGAACAGGCTGGAGAATTGAATACACTCAAACTAACCGTAGTTCCGCATTTGGTGGCCCGGGCTTTGAAAAAAGTTTTTGTTATCTTCCCGATTCCACCGCGCTTTTAATAGCCGTTGTAGAAAAACATGAGCACAGTTTGGTGGATGTGAATCACCTCAACCAAATAATGTGGCAAGTACCTATAGCGTCGCAGTTCGTTTATGGCATAAGTATGTTTAATGATAACGTTATCGTATTTTATGAAGACAATGAAAAAGAGGTTAGCGCTCACGCGGCGTTGGTTGATATTAAAATGCATAAAATATTAACAGATAAAATTCTTTTTGTCCTGGGCAAAATGCCACACGATGTTTTTGTTGAAAATACGCCATCAGGCAAGTTCGATCATTTACTTATAAGAACAATTGATAGAAAAGCCACATCATTTTTAGTAAGGAGCTATAATGAAACCGGGACAGAAAAACTGGAAGCCATCTATTTTGACAATAACCTGGGTACCAGATCAGTTGATCTTACTGCCGGTATAAACGGCGCAGCTTTTCTCTGCACCTCCACAGGAGAAAACGGAAACCATTTTATTGTTATGGAACAGCCAAACACTTTAAGCATAAAAAAATACAACAGCAACGGCGAAGTGATCGGACAGTTGTCAACCGATTTCAGGTATAGGGACGATGGGTATATAGTGCCTGTATGCAAAATAGATGCAAGCAACAACAACGCGCTATGCCTCACGATCAGGTATAAAAATGAGCAAAAAGATATGGTGATAAACACGTTTTATGCCGATTTTTCCACAAAAAAAATCATGACGACAGGAGAAACCGTGTTGAATAAAGAATACGAAAGAAGCCTAAAGGAAAAAATTATTAAGAACCCCGGCATAAAAAGCACATCAATGAGTTCAGCTGATTTGTTATTCCCTGTCAGCATTGTAACAACAAAAGAAAAAATATTCGTCATAAAAGAGATCGGGTATTTTAAAGGCGATAACTCGGCAAGCGAGGGGCGCGCCAACTTTGATGAACACATCATTTTGTCAATATATGACAAAACATTGAAGCCCGTAAACGAACTGGTGCTTGACAGGAACTATGAAGCGTTCGCAGCCGGTGGAGCTTCTATAGGCGTTCATTTAAAAGGAAACATTTTATACCTTTTGTCAGCTACCCTGATCGGCGGCGGAACGTATGGCGCTGTTTTCTACGGTATTGACGCCAACACGGGCAAACTAATTACGAATTCAGTTGCTTATAAAGGCAACTTTGGGCATGCTCCAATGGAAGCAGAAGCCACACTTTGGTTTGGTGACTGCTTTATTACAATGCTGCTACCAAAAGATTTATACAGAATGGAATACCAATAAAGGGGTGCCCCACCCTAAAGGGGGTTGAGAAAAAAGAACATTAACTGCTAAACCCGCATCGTCATTATAAGCCCGCCCGGATGACCTGTCGGACAGGGTTCCGGAAGTTTACGGCTTCACAAGTTCAAGAGCTGGTTTGGATGTTTGAAAATTTTGATTGCTCAAGGGTTATTATTCCAAACATTAAAGGATATCCAAACATCGGGGTCAAGTATTTCAATAGCATCCGGGCAAAATGTTTGTTTATAGCTAAACTTACTGGCAACCTTTGTTATATAGCCCGGATAAAAATATTCCCTTCCGGTATCTATGGCGTATTGTATCTTATGCAGAATTAACACCTTACCCAAACTGTATTTACTGTAAGCAGGGTCATACACACTGATTATTCCCGCCATACTTGTTTTCCCTGCATCAAAAATTCCAAAAGCGATTAATTTATCACCATCCCTTATTGTTACCATTCTTGAATCGAAGCTATCGTTATAAGTGGTTTCATCATATAGGCTGTCAGTAATAGAGTCTACAATATTAAAGTTGATACTTCTTTTGTATTTCAAAAAAAGCTCCTCCATCTCAATAGAAATAAACAGCTCTTCACTAACCTCAACAGAAAATTGATTTGCATTTAGAAGTATCGTTTTCTGTGACTTTGAGAGCTGAAATTTTCCTAAATGTATTCTCATCCAGTAAACATCCAAAAATCCTTCCTCTTCCGTTATGATAAAATTGGTAGTAAACATTTTACTCTTCATCCTGTACCAGCCTATTCCCAGCAAATAATCCAGCACATCTGAATAAAAATATTTTGGGCCCTCAGGTTCAACAAATCTTTGCGTGATCATTATTTTAAAACTTGTTTAGCTTTCATTTTACACATATATAAAATTAAGCAAACGGCTGATATGATTTGTTTAAGAAATGGGTGTTTGATTGTTTCAGAAAGAGGAAGTATTTACTTTCTATTTTTTTCTATATTGCATAAATTGAACCACTTTATTGTGAAATGAATTATCAAGTTTGACAGCATTATAAAATGCTTGCATCGATTCTGAATGCCTACCTAAATAAAATAGGGCAATCCCTTTGTTATAATTCAAAATTGCAAGTAATGCACTTTCTTTGGCAGAAATACCTCTCTCGTAATATTCAAGTGCTAAATTGTAATCTTTGCGTTCAAAAGCTTTATTTCCTCTTTCAAAGTAACTTTTTTGCTGTGAACAAGTAGCCCCTATTGGAACTACGTCATATTTCAATTTTGTAATTTCAGCAAATTCAAATTCATCTACATCTGAGATAATCTCAGGCCTTAATAAATCATTATTCTTCGCATGATAAATTATTCCGAAATTTCCTTGTTGAATATGAATTGCTAAAACACTACTATCACGATTAGAAGGAAAAATATGCACATTGTATCCGCCTTCTTGTGCTGTTCCATATGTTAGTACAGATATTCTTGAAGTTAAAACTCTTCCGGGCATATATGCACTAATGTAACTCTTATATTCAAAATAGTTCTTTTCATTTGAAAGAGATATAACAAATCCATTTACACTTAGTGCGATATTACTTTCGATAACGCTTTCTAATGCCTTTTCCATAATATATTGAGTATCCTGATTTGGTTGACTGACTTTTAAATCATGCCAGTATTTTTGAAATTCATTAAACCCATTGTCATCACCTATCCAAGAGGAGCTTGTCTCCTTACATTGCAAATTTTTTATCTCATAGATTGCATAAAACGGATAATGCGTAACACATAAGATAAACTCTGTTTTTGCATTTTTTGCTTTATGAAATTGAAAAATTGTCTTTTTTATTTTGTCTAATTCATCTTTAAAAACTCTACATTTTTTAATCAAGTCATCAACGCCTTCCGTCTCACCAGCAAATGAAATACAAATGTGAGGATTAGTTATTGTGCTTTTGATTATCCCTTCTTTCGGGGATGATAACTTTTTTTCAGGAAATATTTCGACAGGGTACGTTAGTTTTGTATCACTAACTATATAAATTCGGTTTTTTTCCTTTTTCGCTACTACTAAACTCATTCGCTATAATATTTTTAGTTTTATCTTTTCGTGAGTCTGGATCAAAAGCTTTCTATTAGATTATTACAAGCAAAGTTATAAATCCAATCCGTAGTAATCACCCCCAATTCTCTTCAAAAAAAAGGTGTCCCACATTCCAATAAAACCCAACTATTTTTAGTAAATTGCTTACAATGTATCAGCATAAACAACCAGTATATTTAGTGGCAGCGGTTTGACAAAAACGCCCCTGAAAATTAGTTTTCCGGGGCATATCCGTACAAAAACATTGTCATTGGCGTGCCATTGTACGGGTTGATTTGCGTTTTATTCTAATTCGTTTGATTCGCCCTAATTCGTGCTATAAAAAATAGGGCTCATGCGTGAAATTTTGTGAAGTACCCCGGTACCTGGCTTGTTGTTGCCCTAACTGAAGATCACTTGAGTAGTAATAGCAAGGTTTATTTTGCGCTTTGTTCTAATTCGTGTAATTAGTTTAATTCGCCATGTCGTGTAGAGGCTCTGTTCATGTATTTCGGGGTATGCAAAGTGTGGCAAAAAATTTGTGCGTCAAGCCTGACGGTCTCCGTCTGACTGTCTTCATAATTTTGATACACATTTTTTAACTAAAAGAACACCTATGCGTTTACTAAGATCGTTAACCGCATTAACAGTAATTGCCATGATGTCGTTTATCGTGGCCACGCCGCTAACCATTACAAGCCCAAGCTTTATAAACAATGGCAGTATTCCGCTTAAATATTCATGCGAAGGGCAAAAGATAAACCCGCCGCTGCAGGTAAGCGGCGTACCGGCAACAGCGGTATCGCTTGCACTTATTATGCACGATCCCGATGCGCCAATAGCAGGCGGTTTTACACACTGGGTGATGTGGAATATACCCGTAAATGGCAAAATAACCGAAAACTACAAAGGCGCAAACCAGGGGCTCAACGGTGCGCAGCAATACGGCTATACTGGCATGTGCCCGCCATCAGGCACACACCATTATCATTTTATGGTTTATGCGCTGGATACTAAACTAAGCCTGGACAGCAAAACAAATAAAGCCGCGCTTGAAAAAGCCATGCAAGGCCACATTCTCGCGCAGGGCGACCTTGTGGGCTTGTATCAGAAGCAAAATCCGTGAGAAGTTTGAGAGTTCACAAGTTCACGGGTTCCAGAAGTTCTCAGGCTCGGGCGTCGTATTGAAACTTTCAAACCAACGAACTCATGAACTTCTTGAATTTGTGAACTCGTGAACTTCTTGAACTTGTGAACTTTTTGAACTTGTGAACTTCTCGAACTCGCGAACCTCTCAAACTTGCTACTGCCCCCCATTCCTCGGATCCTGTGTCGCCTTTAACTGGTACTCCTGCGGTGGCGTAGCGCCTAAAAGGTTGCGGACAAAATAATCCCAGCGGCGGCGCATCATATAGGGCGAATAAGCGCCGTAACCGTGTGCGCTGTTGGGATAAACCACCAGGTCAAAATCTTTATTGGCTTTTTCCAATGCCTCAACCACCAGCATCGTGTTTGACGAGGGCACATTGTTATCCATCAGGCCATGGGCAAGCAATAATTTGCCTTTCAGGTTTTTTGCGTAATTCTCATTTGCCTGGGCATCATAATTTGAGTTGGCAACCAACCCGTCATAGCGTTCGCCCCAGTCATCCTCGTAATTGCGGTTGTCGTGGTTGCCTGATTCCGATATACCCACCTTAAAAAAATCAGGGTAGCGGAACATAGCGCAGGCAGTTGCAAAACCACCGCCGGAATGCCCCCAAATGCCTATGCGCGTGGTATCCATATAAGGGTATTTCTGTGCAAGCTGCTTTATGCCGGCTACCTGGTCAGGCAGGGTGTTTTCGGCCATGTTGCCATAGCTCATATCATGGTAGCTCTTTGAACGCAAGGGGTTGCTGGTGCCCTCAATTTGCACCACAATAAAGCCAAGCTCGGCAAGTGCCTGGTTATCGCCACGTGCCGAGGAGAAAGACCAACTGCCAACGCTGCCACCCTGCGGGCCGGGATAGATATAATCTATGATAGGGTATTTTTTATTGGGGTCAAGCGTAGTTGGGGTAAATACCAGGCCGTACACTTTTGTTTGGCCGTCGTGCGCGGTTAATACCACAGGCGTGGGTGCATGCCAACCTGTAGCCACAAGCCTTGATACATCGGCTTTATCTACATTGCATACAAGCTTTCCATCCATACTGCGCATAACACTTACCGGCGGAACATTTGGCTGCGAGTAAGTATCAATAAAATAGTTGCCGGATGGCGAGAAGGTGATGGTATGGTTTCCAACTTCTGGTGTAAGCACGGTTAGGCCGCTGCCATCAAAACTTACCTTACACAACTGGCTGAAATAGGGGTTTTCGGCTTCCCGGCCATCTGCCATAAAATAGATGGTGCGGCTTGGCTCATCCACCTTTAATACGCGGGTAACTACCCAATCGCCTTTGGTTATTTGGTTCTTTAGCTTTCCTTTGGCGGCGTCATACAGGTACAGGTGCCCCCAATTGTCGCGCTCGGAGTACCAAATGATCTCGTTGGTTTTATGCAGGTAACGCCAGTTAATAGCCCCCTGGCCTGATTCAAATTGTGTGGGCACTGTTTCTTCAAAAACTTCGCGCACGGCGCCCGTTGCAGGGTCGGCAATACGGAACTTTTCATCTTTATGGTCGCGGGATGTAGATACAAAAGCAAGCTGCGAGCCATCATTCCAGTCCACATCATCAAACGTTCCGCTGCTGGAGATATCATCGCTTAGTGAAGCCCTGTGCGGGTCGGGTGGAATTTGCAGCGTAACCACTTTGGGGCCATCAACATAAATAACAACGCGTTGAATGGTTGGTATCACCTTATCGCCCGGCAAAGGGTATTTCCAGGCTTTTAAAACCGGCTTGCCCACATTGGTGGTAACAAGGTACATATCGCTTACCTCGCGCTGATCCTGTTTAAATGTGGCGATCATTTTAGAGTTGGGGGACCATTGCAAAATAGGCCTGTCGCTGCTTTTCCACCCGGCATTATCAGTAGAATAGCCAAAGTCCTTTATACCATCGGTGGTAAGCTGTGTTTCCTGTTTGGTAGCAACATCCCTCACCCATAAATTATAATCTTTAATAAAGGCTGAAAGCTTTCCGTCGGGGGATAGCACTTCGTTGCCAACGGCGAACCTGCCACCAGCACCACGGCCCTGGCCACCACCGCCGCCCGGCATCCTTATATGGGATGTATCTTCCGAGCATTTGCTGCCTGCAAGATCACAACTCCATTGCTTGCTGTCCGCGCGAAAAATAATTGACTTGTTATCGGCAGAGTAACTAAAATTCATAAACGGAAGGCTGTATGCCGAATATTGTTTACCTGTTGCCGCCGAGATTGCCACAGCGATCTTTTGCTGGTCAAAGGCTGCGGAACGGGATTTTTTAGCCGGGTCAACCACAAAGAATTCGCTGCCCTTTGCCGTTAATGTGCGGTACCAAAAACCATCGCCGGGTAACCATTCGGGGCGTACACTGCCATGATCAACCAACTGGTCGGTATTGTAATTCATAAGGCTCTCGGCATGCTGGTAATCCTTTGTAGATAACGAGCTGCCCTGCTGGGCCTGGGCACTTACTGCCAATGCAAAAGCAATTACTGGTAATAGATATTTTCTCATGTGATATAGAA
Organism: Bacteroidota bacterium; assembly: GCA_013286305.1. Lineage (GTDB taxonomy): Bacteria > Bacteroidota > Bacteroidia > Chitinophagales > Chitinophagaceae > JABDFW01. Next base: position 14,720 of record JABDFW010000026.1, on the reverse strand, counting down.
TGTGATTGTTTGGAATACTGATTTAAGAGCGCCAAAATAGTGCAAAATACCTGTTTTATGTTGCCGTTTATCCCATAGCATACAGCAAACTAATGTCGGTAAGCTTTGGCATATTGGTGGGAGTATTCGGTAAAACCAAGAAAGTATGGTGCCATCGGTATATAGATGATGTTGTTGCCAGGAGAGAAATCTACGAATTACGAATCAATACGAATATACGAATAGCGAAAATCTACGAATACGAATCAATACGAATGTACGAATCGCAGGCCACTCCCTCTTAATTAAGCGGAAGTAGCAATACCATGTTACAATCACTAAAAAACCCGGTTGATAAATCATATCAACCGGGCTATAGTAAATGCGCTGTTACCTATTCGTATTGATTCGTAATTCGTAGATAAACATCTACTTCCCTCCAAACTGTACCATCCCTACACCCGTGATGGCAGTTTCTTTATCTTTCGGTTTTGAAACAATATACAACGTATGCAAATTGCCATCTGTAATCGCATCAAGTGTTAAGTGCGCCATACCAAACTGCGCTTTTTTATCTGCTACGCCCGGCAGGCTTCCTTTGCCTATCACTTTGCCGGTTTCGCTGTCAAGCCTTATTTCATAATCAAAACCATATACAGGCGGCGCCTGCCAGCCCACCATAAGGTTAGCAGAGCCTACGCCGGTAAGGTCAATACTATCCAGCGCAAACCACCCTTCGGTTTTGGGCGTTAGCATATAATTAGTGCCGTTAAAGTTGGCAACGGTAAACCCTTTCATTTTTTCTTTACCGGTAAAGGTTACGCTGTTGCCGGCCAGTGCCGCGCTGCTCCTGCCTGTAAGGGCTTTAATATTAACGCCGCCCTTATCAGTATAGCTTGCTGATAACACCATCGCTGAACCTGGTTTGGTATTAGCAGGTGGTATGATAGTGCCGGATGGGGGCAATGATTTTTTTGCAGTGCCTTTATTACTTAAGCCAAGTACATACTGGATAATCTGGTTAAGGTCGCTTTGAGATATATTGGGATGCGCAGCCATAGCCACATCGCCCCAAACGCCACTGCCACCTGTCATTATTTTATGGCTTAGGTAAGTTACAGCATTGGGGTTTTTAGCATACTTCTGCGATACCATTATAAAGGCAGGCCCGATTGATTTATCAGCCTCTTTGTGGCAGCTTTTACAATCCATTGTTTGGGTTAATATCTTCCCGGCTATATTGGCTTCGGCTGCACCGGTTGTTACAGATTGTTTGTCGTAACCCTGTATATAGTCAACTGACACATACAGGTTGGCAGGGTCCATTTTTGATGTATCCCCTTTATCTGTAACAGTAACATCATACTTAACAGGTTGCCCCGGCAGGTAAAACGATTTATTACTTCCCTGCAGGCTTATGTTAACAACAGGTATTTCATTACCGGCATACACGCTCACCTCATCACTCTTTGTGGAAGCGCCTTTATCATCTTTCACTACTACTGATATTTTGTAATCCCCGGCAGTGGTGTAGTTAAAGTTAACTTCAGGCACTGTTGTTTCCGTTTTCTGGCCATTACCCAAATCCCAGGTATAAGTAAGAATATCTTTGTCAGGGTCTTTTGCATCTACGGTTGCCTTGCCTGTAAATGGTAATAATCCAGCGGTTTTATCAACCTTTATAGATGCTATCTCCGGTGGCCTGTTGCCCGAAGTATAATCAACGCGTGAAAGGCCGGCATCTGGGTTTTTAGCAAACCATGCCGTACCATATTCCAACAGGTATAATTTTCCATCGGGCCCAACTTCCATATCAATACAGTTATGCAATTGGGTATGCTCCATAAAAGGTTCCATCTCGTCAAAGTCTCCGTTTGGCAACATGGTTACCGCTTTTATCCAGCCGCGTATCCAGTCATAGATAAAGAGTTTTCCATTATAGTAATCGGGGTAGCGTGTTGAATCAGGAAACATGTCGGGATAATAAACAGGCCCTGCCATAGCATTACGCCCGCCTGTGCCCACTTCAGGAAAATCAGGGGAGTTTGCGTAGGGGTACCAAATAAACGCAGGTTGTGCTTTTGGCAATAATGTTAAGCCGGTGTTGTTCCTTGAATTATTAACCGGTGAATCGGGATTGAACGCAGGCCCATAAGCGCCTGTTGCATAATTGTATTCATGGTAAGCATAGTTGTTGCCCACAAAGAGTGGCCATCCAAAAAAGCCGGCTTTGCGTGCCTGGTTAACTTCATCATAACCACGCGGGCCTCTCGTAGCAAGGCTGTCGAAGTTTGCATCAGGGCCTACTTCTCCCCAATATAAATAACTGTTTTTTTGGTCAACTGAAATGCGGTAAGGGTTACGGTCGCCCATTACATATATCTCAGGCCTTGTTTTTGGAGTACCGGGAGGGAAAAGATTGCCCGGAGGGATGCTGTAAGTGCCATCGTCATTTACTTTTATACGCATGATCTTTCCACGCAGGTCATTACTGTTGCCTGCAGACCTTCTTGCATCATATTGCTGGTGGCCGGGAATATCGTTGAGCGGCGCGAAAGAGTTGCTTACGTACTTAGCGCCGGGCTCATCAAACGGAGTGGAGTTATCACCTGCAGAAAAATACAATAACCCATCAGGCCCAAAAGCGATTGATCCGCCTGTATGACAGCATATCTCCCTTTGCGACCAAACATTCAGGATCACCTTCTCCGTTTTGGGGTCGAGTGTGTCATTTACAAAAGTAAACCTTGACAACCTGTTTACAGAAGTGTCTGCAGGGCTGTAGTATATATATACCCAGTGGTTTTGCGCGTAGTGGGGGTCTTTACAAAGCCCCAGCATACCTTCTTCCGCATTTACATTAGGCGTATGCAGTGTATGCCAATACACGTTTAAATAACCCACCTGTTTTACCTGCTTAGTTGAATTTTTATACAGCATTATTTCACCACGGCGCTGAATAACCAATACATCAAGATTGGGGAGGATGGTCATTTCAGTAGGCTCGAAAAATGTACCCTGCACAAGCGCGACCTTTGTAAACCGGTCTTCATCTGGTGCATATTGCGTATGTGCTTTAGCGTAGTTCAGCTCCGCATTATCACCGATAGCATATTGAATACCCGCAAGAATATGCTTTAAATAATCGGGGTCTGTGTACGATTCGGCGGTATGGCCCAACTCGGTATAAAAAGCACGGCCGCCATCAAAGTCGTGGTACCATGCCATAGGATGGTCGCCCATGCGGTGGCCGCCATGATAAGTACTTTCATCAATCTTTATCAGCACATGCACCGAAGAATCAGGCTTTTTCCTAAAGCTGTAATATTCATCTTTACGCTTCCACTCCCTCGGCAGGTGCTTGGTGGAATTATCAGTTGAGTCAACCACATCCAGCACTGCGAATTGCACGTTAGGGAACGTATCGTGAATACCAGGATGGTCTATAAAATAGGCGCCTACAAGACGCCCATACCAACCCCAGTCGTATTCTGTATCACTTGCTGCATGTATGCCCATATAGCCGCCGCCGGCCTGTATGTACCTTTCAAAAGCAGCGCGCTGCCTGCTGTCAAGTACGTGGCCCGTGGTGCTCAAAAATATAACCGCGGAATATTTTTTCAGGGTGTCTTCATTGAACATGTCGGCATTTTCGGTTGTATCTACATCAAAGCCATTTTCGCGGCCAAGTTTTTGGATAGCTGCAATGCCATTTGGAATAGATGCATGGCGGTATCCTGTTGTTTTGGTAAATACCAGTACACGCGGGTTACCGCTTCTTTTAGCGGTGCATGAAAAGTAAAAAACCACTGCAGAAACTGCTAATAGTAAAAAAAGGAACTTTTTCATTTGAGATATTTATGGCTTTTGAATAGTTAATGGCACATGTTTGGATGGGAGAGGCAAGATAGATAACATAACGTTTGCTGACAAAAAATTTACTTAAAAGGCAAGCACAATACCCTCCTTTAAAGCTTTATCATATTTTCGTTTATCAAATTTGTATAAGAAGGGCGACCGGTGCGCGCCTATCTTTTTTTGCTCGTTCAGCTTTTTTATAATGCCGACTGAAAGCAATTTTTTTGGAAAATTCCTGCGGTCAAGTTTCTTCCCAAGTATGGTTTCATACAGATCATGTATCTCAGGTAAAGTAAATTTTTCCGGCAGCAGGTTAAAGCCTATCGGTTGATGATATATTTGGGTACGTAATGCTTTCAGTGCTTCTGTCGCTATAAGATGATGATCAAAGAACAGCGCGGGCAGGCCGTCAACATCCCACCATTCGCATTTCTCGGAGAAAAAATCAGCCTGCGGCGTAACTTTTGAATATTCGGTTACTGCATAATATCCAATTGAAAGGGTGCGGTCTAAAAGCCAGTGGTCCTTGCTGATAGATGCTTTTGCCACATCTGACAGCTTTTTTATATCTTCAGCAGTCCTGTAAGACCGGCTCGGTTCGCCAAATGTTTGAAACTGTTGCAAAAAAAGTTCATCGAGGCCGGTTCTTTCTTTTAGTATCCTTATAGCGGCTTCCAACAAGGGCTCGTCACGCTTAATAAATCCACCCGCCAAAGACCAAATACTTTTCTTTGATTTAAGCAGCAATACCTTTAACTGGTGCTCGTGGTAGCCAAAGATCACACAGTCAATTGAAAGATGTTTCAGATAGGTTTTATGTCCATTTTGAATAAAATCGTGCACTTCTTCCTGCTTGTTCATAGCTTAAAAATAAAAATTCCTTTTGATTATTTCATATAAGTTTAAAAACCTTATCTTCATTGCGTATTTTTTACAGAATGATTGGCCGGGATTTTGACCGGGATTTTGGCCTGGTTTAACTGGTGAACCGGATTGAAGGCAGGTATCTGCAACAGGCCCATTTCAAGAAGCAACAAAATCAAATTTGGTCACAATAAAGCGTTACCAGTTGCATTGCCAGTGCCGTCACAAAAACAAGACTGGGTGCTGATATTGGATGACGCGGGCAAGCAGTGCCAAATGCCAATGAAAAATGGCTGAGTAATCAATCAATCTATCTAAATCTCAATACACAAATTACGAAAATTATTGTATGAAAAAAATAAGCATTAACAGGTTAATTAAACTCTTGTTCATTTTTACTTTGTGCCTTGCAATTATCAGTGGCAGGGGGTTTAATAAGGAAGTGCAGAATGATGAGGGCGATATTATCCTGGTAAAAAACACTAATGGCCCAACACTCGGTTACTCATCAAGATCTGGTGTTAAGATCATAACTGTTAACGGGCAATCATTTAAAGACTTGAACAAAAATGGCCAGGTTGATAAATATGAAGATTGGCGTTTACCCATTGATACCCGCGCCAAAGACCTTGCATCTAAAATGTCGATAGAGCAGATCGCAGGCCTGATGCTGTACAGCAAACACCAGGCTATTCCCGGTGCCGGCACAGGTTATATTTCCGGCACTTATGGCGGGAAAGAATTTACGGTTAGCGGCGCAAAAGCATCTGACCTGTCTGACCAACAAATTGACTTTCTAACAAAAGATAACGTAAGGCATGTATTGATAACCACGGTGCAAAGCCCCGCTGTTGCGGCGCAATGGAATAATAATGAGCAGGCGCTTGTTGAAAGCCTGGGCTTTGGTATTCCAGCCAACAATAGTTCTGACCCCAGGCACGGAACAAGGGCGAGCGCTGAATACAATGCAGGCTCCGGTGGCAACATTTCTATGTGGCCGGGCTCACTGGGCTTTGCCGCAACATTTGATCCTGGCATTGTAAAACAATTTGGCCATATTGCCGCACTTGAATACCGCGCGCTGGGTATTAGCACGGCACTGTCGCCGCAAGTTGACCTTGCTACAGATCCCCGGTGGTCGCGTGTGAGCGGCACCTTTGGCGAAGGCGCGTTGCTGTCAACAGACATGGCGCGTGGCTATATTGATGGCTTTCAAACATCTGCCGACGACAAGGAAATTAAAGATGGCTGGGGTTATGGCAGCGTTAACGCCATGGTTAAACATTGGCCGGGTGGCGGAACAGGTGAAGGTGGCAGGGATGCGCATTATGGTTTTGGTAAATATGCTGTTTATCCCGGCAATAATTTTAAACAGCACTTTACTCCGTTTATTGATGGCGCATTCAAATTAAGTGGCAAAACAAAGGTAGTATCTGCGGTTATGCCTTACTATACTATATCGTACAACCAGGATACAAAAAATAAAGAAAATGTTGGCAACAATTATAACAGCTATATAATAAACGACCTGTTAAGGCAAAAATACAAGTTTGATGGCGTGGTTTGTACCGACTGGAGCGTAACAGCAGACGAAACGGCTATTGACCAATTCTTAACAGGTAAATCATGGGGCGTTAATGACCTTTCCGTAGCCCAAAGGCATTACAAAATATTAATGGCGGGCGTTGACCAGTTTGGCGGCAACAATGATGCTGCCCCGGTTATTGAAGCATATAATATGGGCGTTAAGGAACATGGCGAAGCATTTATGCGTGCACGCTTTGAACAATCTGCAGTTCGCTTGCTGAAGAATATGTTTAAAACAGGTTTATTCGAAAATCCCTACCTGGATATCACTGAATCAAAGAATACGGTAGGCAGCCCTGAATTTATGAAAGCCGGTTACGAGGCGCAATTGAAATCAGTTGTGATGCTTAAGAACAAAGGCAATGTACTTCCGCTCGCAAAAAATAAAACGGTTTATATCCCCAAAAAATATACGCCTGCGGGGCGAAATTTTCTTGGCGCAGTTACCTCGGAAAAAACCGATTACCCGGTTAATATAAATCTTGTAAAAAAATATTTCAATGTAACCGACAACCCCGATGAAGCGGATTATGCGCTGGTGTTTATCAGTAGCCCTGCATCAAACGGCGGGTATAGTGCGGACGATGTAAAAGCCGGCGGAAATGGTTATTTGCCCGTCAGCCTCCAATATGGCCCATATACTGCAACAGGTGCACGCGAAACAAGCATTGCCGGCGGCGACAAGTTTGAAAATTTTACCAACCGTTCATACAAAGGTAAAACCACCAAAGCCATTAACAGCACCGATCTTGGCATGGTAACCGGCACTTATGCAAAAATGAAAGGCAAACCTGTTATTGTCTCAGTGAACATGTCAAATCCTATGGTGTTTTCCGAGTTTGAAAAAGATGCAAATGCTATTATAGTAAACTTTGGTGTACAGGACCAGGCACTCCTTGATATACTTACAGGTGTTGCCGAACCATCTGCGTTGTTGCCTTTACAAATGCCTGCCGATATGGAAACTGTTGAAAAACAATCGGAAGATGTGCCGCTTGATATGAAGTGTTATGTTGATGAGGTGGGGCATACCTATGATTTTGGATATGGCCTTAACTGGAGGGGCATTATTAAAGACGACCGGGTTAAGAAGTACAAAAAATAACAGCGATTGATCATGGAAAGAAGAAATTTTATAAGGCTCTCTGCTTTGGGCGCCGCGGGCATCACCATACCTTTTTTGCAGGGCTGCAATATGCCGGTTAACAAAGCCCTTGACATGCCGCCTGTGCTGTCGCAAATCTTTGATGCAAAAACGATGAAAGAAACCGGGCAGGCATATCTTAAACAAACACCCGGCGAAAGTAGCAAAAGCACACTCGCTGGCCTGCTTACACAAAACAGTTCCCTATCACAAACTACCCCGGCCGCAACTGTGTATTCTTTTTTTGACAACAAAGCGAAGGAAGAATTTGTATCATCTAAAACAGTTGTGGTAAACGGCTGGATACTTTCTGTAACCGAAGCACGCCAGTGTGCGCTTTTTTCTTTAAACCAAAACTAAGCTTATGCATGTGGATGCAAGGTACATGGAGAATAATTCGGTGATTGAAGGGGATATCTGCATTATTGGTGCGGGTGCGGCGGGCATAAGCATGGCGCTCGAATGGATGAACACAAAATATAAAGTGATCCTTTTAGAAGGCGGTGGTTTTGAATACAACGAACAGGTACAGCAATTGTATGACGGCAAAACAACGGGGCAACGATATTACCCGTTAAAGTCGAGCAGGCTGCATTATTTTGGCGGCACCACGGGGCATTGGGCCGGGTATTGCTCAACCTTTGATGAAATAGATTTTAAAAAACGCGATTGGGTACCTCACAGTGGCTGGCCAATAAAGCGCGCCGACCTTGACCCATTTTATGCAAGGGCGCAAAAGAACGTTGACCTCGGCCCTTATAATTACAGCGTTGATTACTGGCAAAAACAATTTCCGTCCTATAAACCATTGCTGCCAAACAACGATGTGGTTTGGAATAAAATGTGGCAGTTTAGCCCGCCAACCCGTTTTGGAAAAAAGTATAAAGACACAATTGTAAATGCCGGGAACATTCATTTATATACCTACGCAAACGTAATAGATATAAAAGCCAATGAGAATGTTTCTGCCATCGAAGGCGTAACGGTAAAAAATTATACCGGCAAGCAACATACAGTAAAAGCAAAACTTTTTGTATCTGCCTGCTGCTCTATTCAAAATGCGAGATTATTACTCGCGTCAAATAAACAGGCGCCCAAAGGTTTGGGCAATGACAATGATAATGTAGGCCGTTATTTTATGGAACACCTTGAAATAAAATCTGCGGAGCTATGGCTTACAAAACCCGATCCGTTATTGCTGTATATGCTGGATTTCACAAATCCCAAGCCGCGTGCTGAAATGGCTATTACTGCTGCAAAGCAGGAGGAATTCAGGATACTCAACGGAACAACTTCTTTAACGCCTTTATCGTTAGCCCGGAAATTTAAGCCGATGATCGATTTGTGGACGAATGATACGAAGAAGAACCAGGACATGTTTAAAACGCTGGAGGCGGATGACTCACCAAAGGTTCCTCAAAACGGCTACACATCTTACGAATTATTTACACGCATTGAGCAAGCCCCTAATCCTGAAAGCCGTGTTACACTGGATACGGAAAAGGATTCGCTGGGTATGCCGCGCGCTGCCTTGCATTGGGTACTTACACCACTTGAAAAAAGAAGCATTCGTAAAATTTATGAATTGCTGGGGCAGGAAGTTGGCAAAACCGGCGTGGGGCGTGTGCGTTTGATGGAATATTTGTGGGATGAAAAAGATGAATCCTGGCCTGAATTTACCGGAGGCGGCTGGCATCACATGGGCACCACAAGAATGAGCGACGACCCAAAGACCGGCGTAGTTGATGCCAACTGTAAAGTGCATGGAATTGATAACCTGTATATGGCCGGTGCATCGTGTTATGTTACAGCGGCGGCACCAAACCCTACGCTAACCCTTATTGCATTAACGTTAAGGCTTTCCGATCATTTAAAAGAAAGAATAAAAAGATGATCTTTATCATCCAAACCTGCTGTTCATCGGTTCAAACAGCTCTTCTTTTTTTGCACGCATATTTTTAGACTGGCCAACGGCAGTTTCAAAAACATCATTCCTTATGCCTTCCATTGCCTCAACAATAAATTCGCTCACAGGCATGCCGCCATGTGTTTGCGTTTTGTCTGCCCTCCTGTCATGCCCTAATTCTGTGTCAACAGAAGGGGGTATAATTTCAAACACTTTTACTGTAGTTTTTCTTAGCTGGTGCCTGAGCGACAGCGTTAAAGAATGAATGGCAGCCTTGGTAGCGCAATACACGGGCATAAAAGCGATAGGCACAAAAGCAAGCCCCGAAGAAATATTCATAATAGCGGCATCTGCTTTAGAAGATAAATGCTGCACAAACAAGGACGATAAGTGAACAGGTGCTATAAAATTAATTTCAACCTCAGAAATAACCCTTTCAAGGTTTACGGGTTTGGTAAGATCGGCTACCAGTTGTATGCCTGCGTTATTGATCAATATATTTGTTGCAGGATAGTTTTGCAACGTCCATTTGCAGAGTTCCTCTCTTTCGGCAGCTAAGGATGCATCACAAACCTTTGTAATTATGCCGGGATGTTTTTCTTTTATTTGCTGAAGCCTGTCCTCCCTGCGCCCGCAAATGATCACTGTATTGTCTTCTTTAATAAATTCTTCCGCAAAAGCCAAACCAATACCTGAAGTTGCCCCGGTAATTAAAATGGTGTTCCCCGATGTTTTCATAATTGTTCCCGATAAAACTATTTCAAAAAAAAGACACCTGCATTAATAAAGCGCTTTTAACATAGCCGCACTTTCAAAAGCAGCCTTTTGATTGTATTCAAAAGCAAGTCTTTTGTAATTAATGGTATCAACAATAGTGCCTATCAGGCAAAGCCCACCCGTAAAAAGGTACAGGATGCCAAGGCCAATTTGCCCAACCATAAAACGCTGAACGCCGCCAACCGCAATAAAGCCTATTATGCAGCCAATCAAAATATCACCTGGTTTTTTTCTTCTCCCGTTATAAAGTGAAATAAACTGCTGCATTTTATCCGCTGGTATTTCTTTGGTAACCTGTTGTAAAAACATAAGCTCATCAGGCTCAATGGCCGGTATCATCATAATAAGGTCGTTCGTGTTCATATTTGAAATTGTTTTGGTTTGAAAAGAAGTTGTTTGACGCGCAACAAGATAATAATTAATCCTGCAATTCCAAAAGGATGGTAATGAAAAGAAGTAACAAAATGAAAACGCATGGCATAATGAATAGCGCGGCCAATACCGCAACCGGGGCAATACCTAAACCCCATCCAGTGAAAAGGGCAAAGTGTGACGCCATTATCTTTTTCGGGAAGAAAGAATAATAGTACCAATGCTGTTATCCAGAACAGCACTTCAAAGTTTTTCCTTAAGTATGATCTTGTCTTTTGAAACATGTGGTTAGTTTCCAGTTGCGATCCAGTTTCAAGTTGCCGGTTTCCAGTTTCCAGTTTTTTAGAACGGATGGAATATGGCAGAGCGCTTTATCGTTTCAGGTCTATCATTCACTTTTGACCTTTCACCTTTCCCTTTCTCATTTTCCAAACGCTGCCAAGTTACTACTGAATATTTTTACCGCTATTGCCAATAAAATTACGCCAAAAAATTTACGCACAGCGGTTAAGCCATTCTTGCCAAGTACCCTCTCAATCAGGTTAAGCGACTTTAGTACCATAAACACAAAGACAAGGTTGATAAGAATACCCGCGAGTATATACATCTCATCATAATTGGCTTTTAAACTCATAATGGTGGTTAAGGTGCCGCTGCCGGCAATAATAGGGAAAGCAATAGGTACAAATGTGCCGCTTTTAGCATCGGCATCTGCTTTAAATATTTCGTGGCCAAGCACCATTTCAAGCCCAAGCAAAAAAATAACGATGGAACCGCCTACTGCAAAGGATTGAATGTTTAACCCAAGCACATGCAGGAACTGTTCGCCCACAAATAAAAACAATATCATTAAGCCGCCGGAGATCAGTGTAGCCGGAACAGCCCTGATGCCGCCCATTTTTTCCTTAAGCCCTACAAGTACGGGAACTGAGCCTACAATATCAATAATGGCAAATAAAGTGAACGTGATGGTAAATAACTGATCGGCACGAAAGTTCATAACCAGCAGTTTTCATAAAGATAGGGTGAAAAGGGAAGAAAAGTCATTGGGTCATTTGTCAATAAGTCATTAAGAAAGAAAATATTCTGTCAGAAAGTATATTCTGCTATACCTTATTCCCGTATGCGCTAAGCGTTGCTAAATCAAATCGCAGAAATAAAAGCCATATTGAGAGGATTGCACTTTAGAATGCTCATTGTTATCTGTATTTGTTGGAGCATCATATTGCCTATAAACAATTTCACCCTTTACAAAAGGAATGGGGTTTTTAAATATGGGCCCGTCAAACACAAAAGAATGAAACTCGCCATTCTCACCACAGGGATCAACATCTGCAGGCAGGTCATCCAGGAACGATTGGTCAATTATTCTTCCACAAAAACTTTTATCAAGGTATTTATCATTTACACAAACGATGACACTCTTAAAACCAAGCGAAATAAATTCCTTAACCAATGCTGTTGTATCAATCTTCCATAAGGGGAACACGCACTCAATGTTCACCTCCTCTAATTTCTTTTCTCTATATACTTTCAGGTCTTCCAAAAAAATATCACCAAATATTGCATGTGTGCAGCCAGATTGTTTTAACTCATTTACTTTCATTAGCACGCCCTGCTCATATTCAGTCATGTTTGGTTGTTCGGGCAACTCGATTGTTTGCAAAGGAATGCCAATAGATTCGGCCTGCGCCTGCAACAGGCTTCTTCTTACCCCATGCATTGAAATGCGGTTATGCACTGCATTTACGCTCGTGAGCAAACAAGTAATATTATATTGGTTTGTTTCAAGCGCCTTATACAGGCAAAGAGCAGAGTCTTTACCACCGCTCCAGTTCATATAGGCAGTTATTTTATCAGCCATTGTGCAGGTATTTCTCTTTAAACAAAGTGTATTTATTTTGCAGGTCTGTTAAACAGGCGGCACACAGGCAATCATTATACCGCATTTCTACATAAGCCCTTTCCTCCAGGCTTAAATTAATACCATTGCACTGGCAGTTGCTTATGTCCCCAACCCTGCACTCAAAAGGGTGGCTGCACCGCGGGCAAGCTTTGTGTTCGTGAACAGGCATCGTCGGCAATTTTAAATTTTAAACATTTTTTTATTGCAGATTGACGATTGCAGATTTATCATTGAGCCATCATTTAATGATTTCAATCAATATTCTTCACAAAATCTGCAATCGCCAATCTGCAATCTGCAATTCATCAGCCTTTATAAGTTAACCCTCACCCCTGCCATAAAATTAAACCGTTTACTGTTGTAACCAAGTATATCAAAATATTGCTGGTTGGTAATATTCATAAAGTCAGAAAATAATTTTAATTGTTTCATAACGGCATATTCGGCATGCAGGTCAATAGTATAATAACCATCAACCTTAATAGGCGGCGCCAGGTAAGCAGGCTCTTCATGGCTGCTCACCGTTTTAAAATGTACTGCCAGGTACAAACCTTTAGCCGGCTGCACATTTACCTGTAAATTAAAAACATTGCGCGGCACCCGGTAAAGATTATATAAGGTTGTATCCTTACCCGTAAAATCAGAAGCAGTACTAATTTTGCCATCAACATAAGTATAGTTGGCAGTAATGTTTACGCGTTTTGACAGGGTTGCCTGCAGTTCTGCTTCAACGCCATTATCCCTTTGCTCATCCGCATTTTGGTATTGGCTTGCATAAGTGGAAGGGTCAGTATAAAAATAGATCACATCATTGATATCTCTTTTAAACCAGGTTACCCTTGCTGTAAATACTTTTGAAGTAAACTGAACGCCCCCCTGGTAACTCTGCGATTGTTCAGGTTTAAGGTTCCTGTTACCATACTCACCATAAAGCTGGTATAAGGATGGCACCCGGTAAGCAGATGCTATACTGCCATACAATTTAAAATGTTCATCAATTTTATAAGAGGGGTCAAATGAATACGTACCATTCCATCCATATATAGAATGATGATTTACGCGTCCGCCAAATTCAAAAGTAAAATTGGAAATATTGTGCAGGATAAAAGACGCATACAATCCTTCCTGGTTTGTTTTGGCACTGTCTGCGCCTAATGGGGGCGAAGGATAGGGAGTACCTGCATATACGAATAAATAAGACTGGTCAGTAGAGTTATGCCTGAAATCGGTGCCAGCCACAAGTTCTGCATTGTTACTTATTTGAAAATTTCCGTACAGTTCCGCAAAATGTGAATAGCCCTTATACATTCCATTTTGATAACTTTGCCCGTCAATTGAATCCTCAATAAAGCTTCTGTTAACCCTGTTATACTGGTAATTAAATATAAGTTTATTTTTCCCAAAGCTATATCCCGCTGTTGTTCCAACCTGCAGGTCTTTATCATTTAAATTGTAGTTCTTCGCATCAGTAAATGCACCCTCATCTATTCCCGCTTTATACATGTCCAGGTGGCTGTATGCGCGAATGCTAAACCCTTTGCCCGCATCATACCCCACGGATGCATTAAGGCTTTGCTGCGTGTAAGCATCGTTGTCAAAACCTGCTTTGCCGGTTGAATCATATGCCTCTGAAAAACCATTGCTATGCATATAAGAGTACCCCGCATTATATTGCCATCCATTCCTGCTGCCATTAATGCCCGCGGCTGTATTAATGGTTCCATAGCTGCCTGCGCTTAATGACGCATAACCATCAATCGGTTTAATACCTTTCTTTTTAGTGATGATGTTAATAACACCCGCCACCGCATCGCTGCCATACAACGTTGACTGAGCACCCTTTAAAATCTCCACCCGTTCAACCTGGTTAATGTTTATGTAATTAATATCAAACTGGCTGGTAATGCCCGAAGCATCATAGGCAGGCACTCCATCAATTAATATTAATGTGTTTGCGTCTGATGCGCCCCTTATTGATATACTTTGATTAGTACCCAAATTGTTATTTGCTCCGTTAATAACAATACCGGTTTGCTCATTTAATAATTCGGTTAGCGAACGGCCGCTGTTCTGTTCAAGTTGTTGTTGTGTAATTACCGTTAATACCTTCCCGGTTTCCTGTTGTTTTTGTTCAAACTTATTTGCGGTAACAATTACCGTGTTAAGATTGTTGGTTTGTGTGGAGTCCTGTTGTGCAAACAACGTTTGCGACGCTGCCAATACAGCCAGAGTGTAAATAATTTTTTTCATGCTCATTCTTCGTTTTGAATGTTGTTAAATAATTTGGAAGAATGAGCTTTCGAACAATGAAAGAAGTAGAGATGAAA
>JABDFW010000025.1:37832-38238 GCA_013286305.1 Bacteroidota bacterium | reverse complement strand
CTAATTGTTTTGCTGCATCAAGTTGCGTATCATCAGCAAGGTCTATATATTCATCCCGGAAAGTTAAGATGGCAGAAGGTTCAATGCCAATCAACGGCGTCTCGGCATTTATTAACGGGCTTAATAAAGCGATATTTCTATTGGCTATTTTTTTTGCATGGCGTAAGAGCCCTTTGCTAAGCCATGCCCTGCCACTTTCTTCGTGCCTGGGTATTACCACTTCATAGCCCAATTTCTCCAATAACAATATGGCTTTTATGCCGACCTCTGTATCGTTGTAATTGGTGAATTCGTCGCAGAATAAATAAACTTTCCCGGTGAACCTTTGATGACCCACTTCGGTCTTGTATTTTCTATACCAGCTTTTCAACGTTGTTTTATACAAAGTGGGCATAGAGCGTTCAAC
>JABDFW010000025.1:0-37822 GCA_013286305.1 Bacteroidota bacterium | reverse complement strand
AAACCCGAAAAACGTTTAACTGCTTTGCTTATGCCAGGATTGGTCATCATAAAATTATAAATGCCCGGCGCTATAGAACCAAGCCTTGCACTGCGGCTGAAATTAGCGATGAGCTTTGAACGGAAAGGGACTCCATTGGCATCATAGTAGTGCTGCAAAAATTCAGCCTTCAGCTTTGCCATATCCACATTTGACGGACATTCAGACTTACAGCCTTTGCAGCTAAGGCATAGATCCATTACATCATATATTTCCTTATGGTCAAAACGGTTTAGCTTGGTGGAATTGGTTAAAAATTCGCGTAAAATATTGGCCCTTGCCCTGGTGGTGTCCTTTTCATTGCGGGTAGCCATGAATGAGGGGCACATAGTGCCGCCGGAGAGTTGTGTTTTACGGCAATCACCAGAACCATTGCATTGCTCAGCATGCTGCAGAACATCCTGGTTGTTAAACCGGAAGACCGTTTTAAATGCAGGCGTTTTTTGTCCCGGTGTATAACGCAGCATCGTATTCATCGGTGGCGTATCAACGATCTTATTTGGGTTGAAGATATTTTGGGGGTCCCATGCATATTTTATTTCTTTCAGCAGTTGATAGTTTTTTTCACCCACCATCTGTTTTATAAATTCGCCCCGAAGCCTTCCATCCCCATGCTCGCCGCTTAAGGAGCCATTATATTTTTTCACAAGCGTAGCTATTTCTTCCGCAATCGTGCGAAACAAAGCGTTGCCCTCTTTTGTTTTTAAGTTAATAATGGGGCGTAAATGTATTTCACCACTGCCTGCGTGAGCATAGTGTACAGAATGCAGGTCGTATTTTTTGAGTATTTCATTAAAGTCACGAATGTAAGCCGGCAGGTCGTTTACGTCAACTGCAGTATCCTCGATAACAGGAACAGCTTTGGCATCCCCGGGCAGGTTGGCTAATAACCCCAACCCTGCTTTTCTTAATGTCCATATTTTTAGAGTCTTCTCCAAACAACAAGGGAAAATGATAGCCCAAACCGGCAGCGCGCATTTCCGCCTCAACCTTCGCTGCTACTTGCTTTATTTCTTCACGGTTTGATTTTGCAAACTCTATCACCAAAATAGCGCCCGGATCGCCCTGTACAAAAAAACGGTTCTTGCGTTGTTCAATATTGTCTTTGGTGCATTCAAGAATATAATGATCAATAAGCTCGCTGGCGCTGGGCCTATATTTTACCGCTATAAGGTTGGCGCGCAGCGATTCATCAATCGAATTAAAATGCACACACAACAACCCAATTTCTTTAGGTGGCAGGGGAACTACATTCAGTTTTATTTCGGTAATAAATGCAAGTGTTCCTTCTGATCCCGCAATCAATTTGCAAAAATTAAAATCAGTTGTACCTGCGGCGAAAGGCGCAGTTTCCAGCACTACGTCTACTGCATAGCCCGTGTTTCTTCTTTCAACGCTTTTTTTCGGAAACTCTTTTCGTATCTCCACCTGGGTATCATAATTGCTTAAAAGGCTGCGAACTTTTTTATAGATGTTCGCTTCAAGTGTATTGCCTTCACATTTGCTGTGAAACTCATCAATGTTTACTGATGCAAAGGTTGCTTCAGAGCTATCGCTTAAAATTGCTTTTACTTCAAGCAGGTGCTCGCGTGTGCTTCTATAGACAATAGAATTTGATCCGCAGCTATTATTGCCTACCATGCCGCCGATCATAGCCCTGTTGGCAGTAGAAGTTTCAGGGCCAAAAAATAAACCGTGAGGCTTGAGGAACATATTTAGTTCATCACGCACTACACCTGGCTGAACACGCACCCAACCTTCTGCTGCATTAAGCTCGATTATTCCTGTAAAATATTTTGAAACATCAACGATTATTCCACTGCCTACTACCTGGCCGGCGAGAGATGTGCCTGCTGTGCGGGGTATAAGGGAAGTTTTTTCTGCAAGTGCAAAAGCGATAAGTTTTTTTATATCATCTGTGGTCTTGGGTATTGCAACCGCCAGCGGCATTTCACGGTAAGCCGAGGCATCGGTTGCATATAGAGTACGTATAGTATCGTCGTAATAAAATTCTCCTTCTAATTCACGGGATAATTGCTGCAACTTTGCATTCATTTCTCTGCACTTATTTTTATTTGAGGCGGCCGGGTTGCAAAAATAGTTTATTTAAGTTTGATAGAGGGGGGTGTGGAAAATTGCGCAGAATTTAATTGCACCAGGACATGCGTTGCCCGAATTAAATGTATTGTTGTATGCCTTATTTGTATAGCAATTAGTTTCTATATTTATCCCGTCAATTTAATAAGGTCTTTTTTACAAGCATAAATCCTTGCCATGTTATTATTAGGTATTGATGCAGGCACATCGTCCATTAAAGTATCGGTAGTTGATGCCGGTACCCAGCAATGTATAGCTTCTGCGCAATACCCCGAAACAGAGGCTGCGATCATTTCGCATCAAAGCGGCTGGGCCGAACAATCGCCTTTAGGCTGGTGGCAGTTTACACAACAGGCGATCCTGAAAGTGCACGCTTCAGGAAAGTATGACCCTAAGGACATAGCAGCGATTGGTATTGCTTATCAAATGCATGGGCTCGTGGCCGTTGATAAAGAACAAAATGTTTTGCGCGACAGTATTATCTGGTGCGACAGCCGCGCAGTGCCCTATGGGGAAAAGGCGTTTAATGCAATTGGCGCCGAAAAATGCTTATGCAACCTGCTTAATTCCCCCGGTAATTTTACTGCTGCAAAGCTGGCATGGGTAAAGGAGAATGAACCGCAGGTTTATGAACGCATTGATAAGATCATGCTGCCCGGCGATTATATAGCCATGCAGTTAACCGGTGATATAACAACAAGTATTTCTTCTTTATCTGAAGGGATATTCTGGGATTTCCAGGATGATATTTTATCGGCCGATGTGATGAATTATTTTGGGTTTAGTGAAAGCATTATCCCTCCCGTTCAGGATGTTTTTAGTAAGCACGGTTATGTTAGCGAAAGTGTTGCGAACACGCTTCAACTGAAAGCAGGCATACCTGTAAGTTATAAAGCGGGCGACCAGCCCAATAACGCATTATCATTAAATGTATTGGAACCAGGCGAAGTGGCCGCGACTGCCGGGACCTCTGGTGTAATTTATGGGGTTAGTGATTCGCTGGCGTATGATAAGCAATCGAGAGTAAACACCTTTGCCCACGTAAATTATACAAAACAGCAAAAACGGTTAGGTATTTTATTGTGTATTAACGGAACGGGGATATTGAATAAATGGATAAAAAACCTTGCAGGCGCCCATGCAAATTATTCAACATTAAACGCAGAAGCTGCATTGATAAAGGAAGGCAGTGAGGGATTGTATATTCTGCCATTTGGCAATGGCGCTGAGCGTATGCTGAACAATAAACTGGTTGGGGCACATATTCATAATATTGACCTTAACAAACACACGGCCGCGCATTTGTACAGGGCTGGGCAGGAGGGTATTGCATTTGCATTTAAATACGGGCTTGATATTATGCGCGGCAATGGCATGAACCCTTCCGTTATACGGGCAAACAAAACAAATATGTTTTTAAGCGGGGTATTTACACATGCTTTTGTAAATGCTACCAATGTGCCCGTTGAAATGTATGAAAGCGATGGCAGCATAGGTGCAGCGCTTGGTGCGGGTATTGGCGCTAATATATTTAAAGATGCAAAAGAAGCATTTGCAGGGATGAAACTTTTGGAGACGATTGAACCAAATGGGGAAGATAAATATGAAGAGCATTATGAAAAATGGAAGATATATCTAAAAGAAGAATTGGATAATGTTTAAATATAAAATTAAGAAGGCTTTGTATAGTAAACATCAATCTATCATTTTCTCAACCCCCTCTGGGTTGGGGTAAACTAAAATTTATGGCAGTAATTACCGGAGACAAAGAATTTTTTAAGGGGATAGGCCAAATAAAATATGAAGGGCCGGAAACAGATAACCCGCTTGCATTTCGCTGGTACGACGAACATAAAGTAGTTGCCGGCAAAACGATGAAAGAGTATCTGCGCTTTGCATGCGCTTACTGGCATTCGTTTGTTGGCAACGGAGGCGATCCCTTTGGCGAACCAACGCATTTGCACCCCTGGAATGAAAAAACAGATGCGGTTGCAAGGGCAAAGGATAAAATGGATGCGGCGTTTGAGTTTATTACCAAATTAAACATCCCTTATTATTGCTTTCATGATGTGGATGTTGTTGATTATACCAATGACATTTTAGACAATGAAAAAAGGTTACAGGCGATGGTGGATTATGCCGCGAAAAAGCAGGATGAAAGCGGCGTTAAGCTATTATGGGCAACAGCCAACATGTTCTCTCACCGCCGGTATATGAATGGCGCCGCCACAAACCCTGATTTTCATGTGCTGGCGCATGGCGCTGCCCAGGTAAAGGCAGCCCTGGATGCTACAATTGCTTTGAGTGGCGAGAACTATGTTTTCTGGGGCGGGCGTGAAGGTTATATGAGCCTGCTGAATACAAATATGAAGCGTGAGCAGGAGCATTTGGCCAGGTTTTTACATACAGCGAAAGATTACGCACGTACCAACGGATTCCAGGGTACATTTTTTATTGAGCCCAAGCCCTGCGAGCCAACCAAACATCAATATGATTATGACTGTGCGACCGTGATAAGCTTTCTTCGCCAATACAACCTGCTGGATGATTTTAAACTAAACATTGAAGTTAACCATGCAACATTAGCGGGCCATACATTTACCCACGAATTACAGGTGGCAGCTGACGCAGGCTTATTGGGAAGCATAGATGCAAACAGGGGCGATTATCAAAATGGGTGGGATACTGACCAGTTTCCAAATAACATTAACGAATTGGCGGAAGCTATGCTCATTATTTTGGAAGCAGGCGGTTTTGGCGGCGGCGGTATTAACTTTGACGCCAAGCGGAGAAGAAATTCTACTGACCCGGCGGATCTGTTTTACGCTCATATTGGTGGTATGGACACTTTTGCAAGGGCACTGATAGTTGCAGACAAGATATTACAAAATGGCGAGTACAGCAGGATAAGAAACGAGCGTTATGCTTCGTATGACGATGGTACAGGTGCTGATTTTGAGACCGGAAAACTAACGCTGGAAGATTTGCGGGATTACGCTTTTAGAAACGGCGAACCGGCGGTAATAAGCGGAAGGCAGGAGTACATGGAAAATTTAATAAACAAGTTTATTTAATATGGTATTAATAAACTATTTTTTGTAAATTACAGAGGTCAGGGTGCTTTAAATTGCATACCCATTTTTGATCATAGGTATAAAAAGAGGCTGACAAGTTTTAACACCTGATCAGCCTCTTGCTTTTTAATGTCTCTGCCCTAAAGGGACAGGGTAATTGATATCATGTCTTGTCTTAGTACGAAGATGATGAATTGCCCCGTCCTTTAGGACGGGGATAATAAGGCTCCATTTAGTTCGGGCTTTAGCCCAATATGCAGACTATTGAGCTAAAGCCCGGGGTGTACTTATATTATTGGTATCCCCGCCCTAAAGGGCGGGGCAATTCATAATGACCTCTTTAACTGTTATGCAGTTTCCTGATCTCTTCCGTTAATTTAGGCACTACCTCAAATGCATCGCCGACAATTCCATAATCTGCGGCTTTAAAAAAAGGTGCTTCGGGGTCTTTATTAATAACTACGATGTGCTTGCTCCGGTTTACACCTGCCAGGTGTTGTATGGCGCCTGATATGCCAATGGCAATATACAGGTTTGGCGCTATCTGTTCGCCTGTTTGCCCAACGTGCTCATGGTGGGGCCTCCAGTTGCTGTCTGCAACCGGGCGGCTGCATGCAGTTGCTGCGTGCAATACATGCGCGAGGTCTTCAATAATACCCCAGTTTTCAGGGCCTTTTAAACCCCGTCCGCCACTTACTACAATATCGGCTTCAGTTAAAGGCACTTCGCCGCTTACTTTGTTTACCGCTGTAAGTTTTACTTTGAGGCTGTCTATTGCAATGTTTAACTGGCTTACTTCTGCCGTGCCCTCACCCGCAACTGTTTTGTAACTGTTCGGGTTTAGGGAGATTATTTTTATATCGCTTGTTATATTTACGTTGGCATAAGCTTTACCGCTGAATACAGACTTTTTTACCACAAAACCATTGCTTGTATCTGGCAATGCAATTGCCCCTGTTACCAGCCCTGCTTTCAACTTTGCGGCTACAACAGGGGCGACGGCCCTGCCTGTTTGGTTATGGCTGAACACCAGCACTTTTGCACCAAGTGCCGTTACCGCGTCTGCGATTGTTTTTCCATAAACAAGCGAATCAAGATTGTTAAGCGCTTCATTATTTACCTGGTTAACTTTGGTAATGCCGTATTTGCCAAGCAAAGCAAGGTCGTCAGCTACGGTACCGCATAATAAACCCTCGGCATTAGTGCCCAATTGTTTGGCCAGGGCTGCGCCGTAAGTAAGCGCTTCAAAAGAAGCTTTTTTAATATGCCCGTCTGCGTGATCAATAAAAATGAGTACCATAGGAAATAATGCCCCGGCCCTAAAGGGAGAAGCGAGTTTAATATGAGTGAATATTGTTAATTAAAGAACTATCAGTATAAGTGTGCGATCCCGAAAAAAATCGGGACAGGCTGCACCAAGCTGCATATTTGTAAAGCCGATAACCTAATCCCTCCTTCGTATTGACCAATGACCTACTGACTTATTGACTAATAACCTGGCCCTTATATCGCCTAATCTTCTCTTCGTATTGACCAATGACCTAATGACTTATTGACTCATTGACCCTAAGTTATATCGCCTTTGCTTCTTCATGCAGCAGCCTGACCAGTTCTGCAACATTGTCTGCTGCAACAAGCTTAACACCGGCTTTGGCCGGCGGCAACTCGTAACTGGTAACATGTGTTAAAGGCTCTATGGCCGCGGGCTCCACAACTTTTAATGGTTTGGTTCGTGCAGCCATAATGCCGCGCATATTGGGTATGCGTTGCTCCGCCACGCCTTTTGCACAGCTAACTACTACAGGCAATGATACTTCCGCTATTTCTTCACCGCCTTCAATTTCGCGGGTGACTGTAGTTGTAGTCCCCGTAATATCAAACTTTGTTGCCAATGATATAAAAGGTATGTCAAGCAAACCTGCTATCATGCCCCCAATAGACGAACTGTTATAATCTATGGTTTCCTTACCTGTAAAAATAAGGTCGTAACCGCCCTGCTTTGCTATTTCTGCAATTTGGGAGGCAACATAAAAACTGTCGTCACTGGTGGCATTTATACGTATTGCTTCATCACCGCCCAAAGCAAACGCTTTACGAATAATGGGCTCGGTATCTGCGCCCCCAACTGTAACCAGGTGAATTACTGTGCCTGCATCTTTCTCCTTCAGTTCAATGGCCCGCACCAGGGCATACCATTCATCGTAAGGATTAATGATCCATTGTACACCAGCCTCTTCAAACTTTGTATTGTTGTTTTTGAAAGCGATTTTAGAGGTAGTGTCAGGTGTTTTACTTATACACACTAATATTTTCATATAATCATTTAACTGGAAGCAAATGTAATAACAAGTGTTAGTAAAACAAAGTTGTTTATGCAACTAATTTTAAAATAGTCCATACATAGTCCATAGTCCATGGCCCATAGTCCATAGATAAATCGAAATGATCTGATATTGAAAATACAAAATGCATAATCTCCCCATGTTTTTGCCATGGACAATTGACCATGGACTATGGACTTTTCCCTTACTTTGCCTCATGAACCGGGTAGATAGAATAAAGGAGTTACTACAATCATCCCCCAACGACAATTTTTTGCGCCATGCGCTTGCATTGGAATATGTAAAAATGGGGAATGATGAGGATGCAAGGGTATTATTTGAGGCCATTCTTACTGAATTCCCGGATTATGTTGGGTCGTATTATCACTTAGGAAAACTGCTTGAACGTAAGGGAGAAACGCAGGCTGCAATTGAATGTTATGAAATGGGGATGGCAGAAGCAAAGAAGGCTAATGAAAGGCATGCTTATAACGAACTGCAAACGGCTTATGAAGATTTAGTTTTTTAATACAACTGTTTTTGTATTTTCGCCCGCACAAGCGGAAATAGCTCAGTTGGTAGAGCATTAGTTTCCCAAACTAAAGGTCGCGGGTCCGAGTCCCGTTTTCCGCTCAATTCTTCTGTTGTCTAAGATTCAATTGAACGCGCTTTTATATCCACGCCTGACAAATAATTGTGGTTAGAACGCTATAATCCCCTAAATGACTAAATGAGCAATGACTTAATGACTAATAACTTAATGTCTCAGGGTCAATCAAATTTTTTCCACCACAACTGCGGTTCCATAGGCAAGCACTTCCGTAACGCCCCCCATTATTTCATTAGCATCATACCGCATGTTTATAATGGCGTTTGCACCCGTTTGCTGTGCATGCTGTACCATAAGGTTGTATGCATCCTGCCTCGCAGTTTCGCATAACTCTGTGTAAATGGTAATATTGCCGCCAAAAAGGGTTTGAAAAGCGCCGGCAACATTGCCCACTACGCTGCGGCTGCGTACAATAATGCCGCGTATTACGCCAAGCTGTTGTGTTACTTTATACCCTTCGAGATGAGTACTGGTTGTTACTAACATAAAATTAGTTGGGTTATTTAAAAGATGTTATCAAATATAGCTGAAGTAATGGATAATATATTTATGCTAATTTTATATTTAATGATTAAATGTTCCACATGAAAAAACTGCTTCTTTTTTTTATAATTTTTACGGCGATAATTGCTTCTTCAACCAGGGCGCAGGTTACCAATCAAAGGCTGTATGATACCGTTGGTTTTATACCTGAGCATTACGCGCCGCGTATTGCAAAGTTTCAGTCTGAGCCAATTGTAACCGGGCGCATCATATTTTTGGGCAACAGCATAACTGAAATCGGCAGGTGGGACGTACTTACAGGCGATACAACTGTTATAAACAGGGGAATTGGTGGCGATATAACCTTTGGTGTGCTAAAAAGGCTGGATGATATTATTGTGCGGCAGCCTTCAAAAGTTTTTCTGCTGATTGGCATTAATGATATTGGTAAGGATATACCAGATACGGTGATCGCGGATAATATAAGTAAGATAGTTACACGAATAGAAGAAGGCAGCCCATCAACAAAAGTATATGTGCAAAGCATATTGCCGTTAAACCCCGATGTTAAAAATTTTCCGCAGCATTATGATAAAGAAGCGCATGTATTGCGGGTAAATGCCATGCTGCCAAACATTCTTGCAACAACACACGCTACATTTGTAAATATTTTTCCTTTATTCCTCGATGCGAAACAAAGGCTTGATTTTTCGTTAACACTCGATGGCTTGCATGTTAATCAAAAAGGCTATGTTATTTGGGTAGCTTATTTAAAGAAGATGGGGTATTTGTAGGAGATGAAGTCGCATTCAAAATATTAGCGGTAAGATTTAATGCTAAGAAGATTTTTAAGCTCTTCGAGGTTGCCTGTATTAAATTTCATCTTTAAATACCTCAATTCTTTAGTCACTCCGTTCATATCATTCTCTCCCTTTAACATAAAAACTTTAACACAAAAGGAATGTTAACCAGGCAGTCTTATTTGCAATAAAAAACGTAAATTTATAGCCACTAATAAAGAAAATACAAATGGATTTTAAGTTTTCTTTATTAATCCTTTCGCCTTTGTTTTCGTCTTACTGTCGTTAATACAAGTGATATGAAGAATAAATTAAAAAATTGGTTATCTGCGGTTGTTATAACAGTAGTTACCTTACTTATTTCAACAGGCGCATCTGCCCAGCGCGGCTGGCATGGCGGCGGTGGAGGCTACCGCGGAGGTTACCGTGGCAGTTATGGCGGCGGAGGCAGATTTTATTCCCCGGGAGCAGGGTACCGTTATGGTGGAGGAGCGTATTATGGTAATCGGGGTTATGGCGGCTACGGACATTATTCAGTTATTCCTTATGGCGGTATAAATTATGGTTTTTATAATGGCTTATTTTACCGCCGTTATGGTTTTGGGCTGCATGTAATATTTCCGCCTATAGGTATATGTATTGGCGCTTTGCCTTTTGGATATTATCCATTTTATTGGGGGCCTAACCCCTACTATTATTATGGTGGTATATTTTACCAGCCTTATGGCAATGGTGGTTATGAAGTTGTTGCGCCACCTTTGGGTGCAACTGTGCCTAACCTTCCGCGGGGGGCAAGGAAACAAGTTATAAACGGGCAGGAATATTATGAATATAACGGCACGTTTTATAAACAGGAAACAAAAGACAATGGCGAAGTTTGGTGGAAGGTTGTTGGAAAAAATGGCCAATTAAGCACAACGCAGGGCCAGCAGCAGGATGAAGATCCTGAATACCAGGCAGCACCCCGTTCTGAGCCAACTCCTCCTTCGCAGGTAACGCCACCATCATCCCAGGTAACTCCCGGAACAAATGATTTGGTAAGCAAGTTACCTGAGGGCAGCAAAATGGTTAAGATAAATGGTGAAAGATACTTCCAGTCGCCTGATGGTACGTACTACCAGGAAGTGATAGGGGATGACAACAAGATAATGTACCAGATAATTGATAAATCAACGCTTGAACAAACACAGCCCAATTAAGGGGCGCAAGTAGTTTAGATAAAGTTAGGTAAGGGTTAGGGGTGATGCCATACAATATAAAAGCATTGCCTCTAACCCTTATCTTTGTAAATACTAAACAAAGTGAATGGCTGAAGAAAAATCATTGAATTTTATTGAGGAGATCATAGAGGAAGATCTTAAAAGCGGCAAATACAAAAGTATTTTAACGCGGTTCCCGCCGGAACCGAATGGCTATCTTCATATAGGGCATGCTAAAAGCATTTGCCTCAATTTTGGTTTGGCGCTTAAATACGGGGGTAAAACCAACCTTCGTTTCGATGACACCAACCCTGTTACTGAAGAAACAGAATATGTTGACAGCATACAGGAAGATATAAAATGGCTGGGGTTTGAATGGGATAAAACTTTATATGCAAGCGATTATTTTGAGCAGTTATATGAGTTTGCTGTTAAACTGATAAATAAAGGCCTGGCTTATGTGGATGATAGCACAAGTGAACAAATTGCGGCAGAAAAAGGCACGCCAACACAGCCCGGTACAGAAAGCAAATACCGCAGCAGGAGCATTACTGAAAACCTGCAGTTATTTGCTGACATGTGTGCAGGGGAATACGAGGACGGGTCAAAAGTGCTACGTGCCAAAATTGATATGGCATCGCCCAACATGCACATGCGCGACCCTATTTTATATCGTATAAAGCATGCCCATCATCACCGCACTGAAGATAATTGGTGTATTTACCCCATGTACGATTTTGCTCACGGCCAAAGTGATTCGATAGAAAATATCACGCATTCTATTTGCACACTTGAATTTATTCCCCACCGCCCGTTATACGATTGGCTGATAGAAAACCTTGAAATATTTCCTTCCCATCAATACGAATTTGCGCGGCTTAACCTTACTTATACTGTAATGAGCAAACGCAGGTTGCTGCAAATGGTTAATGAGAAATTCGTGACTGGCTGGGATGACCCCCGCATGCCAACTATAACCGCCATGCGCAGAAGGGGTTATACGGCAGATAGCATACGCGATTTTTGTGATAAGATAGGCGTAGCAAAACGGGAGAACCTGATTGACGTTGGCTTGCTTGAATTTTGTGTTCGTGAACACCTGAATAAAATTTCATTAAGACGAATGGTGGTGTTAGACCCTTTAAAAATTGTCATCACCAACTACGATGAAGGAAGAACCGAAATGGTAAGTATTGAAAATAACCCCGAAGACCCGGATAGTGGGTACCGCGAAGTGCCTTTTAGCAATGAAATATATATTGAGCAGGAAGACTTTATGGAAGTGCCTTCCAAAAAATATTTTCGCCTGGCGCCAGGCCAGATGGTGCGCCTGAAAAGCGCTTATATAATTAAATGCGAAGAGGTGGTGAAAGATGAAGACGGAAAATTAACAGAAATACGTTGCACCCATATACCCGAAAGCAAAAGCGGCGCTGATACATCGGGTATTCACGTAAAGGGCACCCTGCATTGGGTAAGCATAAAGCATGCGGTGCATGCAGAACTGCGCTTATATGACCGGTTGTTTAAAGTGGAAAATGTAAATGCTGCCGAAGGGGATTTTAAAGATCATATTAATCACGATTCCTTACAGGTTATTAGTACAGCCTATGCCGAGCCTGCCCTGCTGCATGCAAAATTCGACGAACGCTACCAGTTTTTACGCAAAGGATATTTTTGCCTTGATAAAGATACCAGCGAAGAAAAATTAGTGTTTAACAGAACGGTAACCTTAAGGGATACATGGGCTAAAGAACAAAAGAAGCATTAGGATTTAATAGCTGAATTAGCCCTTATGCCTAAACTTTTAGTTTAAATTTTTATAAATAAGATTTTATGGATTCTGCAAAATCATTGGAAAAAGAAATAACACAATACCTGCCAAACTTAAATATTAAGCAGAAAAAAACGGTATTGACCGTGGTAAAATCTTTCATGGACGAGCAACAAGACTGGTGGAACGAAACAAGCGAAGAACAGCAAAAGGCTATTGATAAAGCTTTGGCGGAGGTAAAAACTGGTAAATTGATCCCCAATGACGAGGTGATGAAAAAGTATGATAAATGGAGGATGAAATAATACAGGATATATTTTGGACGCCCAGTGCAAATTTTTTTGAACGGGGATTTTTTTTTGAACTATTTATGGCTGCCCTGCAAATTTTGCGGGGCTTTTTATTCAATATTGCAGTATGAATGACCTTTTACAACAATTTCAGCATCATTTAAAAACGGAGTTCCCTTTTTTAAAGCCATCTAACAGTAAGCTTTTGCTTGCAGTTAGTGGTGGTGTGGATAGTGTTGTATTAACTGGCCTGTTTGCTAAAAGCGGCTTCGATTTTGTAATAGCGCATTGTAATTTTAAACTAAGAGGCAAAGAGAGCGAAAGAGATGAAGCTTTTGTAAAAACATTGGGCGGTAAATATAATAAGGAGGTATTGGTAAAAAGATTTGAAACAGAAATATATGCCCGGCAACACAAAATATCCATCCAGGAAGCAGCAAGGAAATTAAGGTATGATTGGTTTGAGGATATAGTTAAAAGTGAAAAGTTAAAAGTTAAGAGTGAAAAGTTAAGCGTTCAACCTGTCACCAGTAACCGGCAACCGGCAACCGGCAACCTGAAACTGGAAACTGCTTCCACTTTTTACATCATCACCGCGCACCATGCCAATGATAATATTGAGACACTACTGATAAATTTTTTCCGGGGCACGGGTATTCATGGCTTGCATGGCATCCCAACCATCCAGGGAAATATTCTCAGGCCACTGTTGTTCGCAAAGCGGGAAGAAATTCTCAGCTATGCAAAAGGAAATGCACTTGAATGGGTAGAGGATTCATCTAATGCATCAGATAAATATACCCGCAATTTTATTCGTCTGCAAATGCTGCCACAGGCAAAAGAGATTTTCACTAATGCAGAAGATAACCTGCTGCAAAATATCGAACGCTTTAACGAAGCCGAAATATTATACAACGAAGCCATTGCCCTGCATAAAAAGAAATTACTCGAACAAAAAGGCAACGAATGGCATATTCCTGTTTTAAAACTGCAACAAACGGCGCCACTGCAAACCATTGTTTGGGAGATCATTAAAGAGTTTGGCTTTTCTTCCCATCAAACTACAGAAGTGATCAAACTTTTGCAGGCAGCCAATGGCAGTTATGTTGCATCCGCAACAAACCGCATTATTAAAAACCGTAACTGGATAATTATCGCGCCATTGCAAACCGAAACAGCGCAGCATATCTTAATAGAAGAAGGCGACAAAAAAGTTATTTTTGAAAACGGTGCATTGGCGTTGTCAACTGCCCATGTTTCACACTTTACACTTCACGATGCTCCTTCTGTGGCCAGCCTTGATGCTTCTCAAATTCAATTCCC
This sequence comes from Bacteroidota bacterium, assembly GCA_013286305.1. Lineage (GTDB taxonomy): Bacteria > Bacteroidota > Bacteroidia > Chitinophagales > Chitinophagaceae > JABDFW01. Next base: position 23,812 of record JABDFW010000025.1, on the reverse strand, counting down.
TCTTTTATTGCGCAAATGGAATCAGGGTGATTATTTTTATCCGTTAGGTATGCAAAAAAAGAAAAAGCTGGGCAAATTCTTTATTGATCAAAAACTCTCTAAAACAGAGAAGGAAAATGTATGGGTGCTTGAGATGGATAAAAAAATTATTTGGGTTATTGGTTTACGTATTGATGACAGATTTAAAATAACTGCATCCAGCAAAAATATCCTTCAAATAGGCTTAGTCAAAAGCTTTTAATATATGCGTTTACCTGGTCAACAAAATAGGTAATTGGATTAATATTGGTAAGTATAAAGCAGGCAGCCATAAAGAAAACAACACCATACAATGCTCCCCACAAATGTGCAGAATGATTAATTCTTCCTCCACCACGTTTATCCATTATAGCCGTTCCTATTAGGTACAACGGCCCAAAAATAAAGCCCGGGATATCAAATGGAATAAAAAACAAACGAATGCCGCTTTGTGGTGCAATACAAATACCCGCAAATATAATAGCTGAAACAGCGCCGGATGCGCCGAGGCTTTTGTAGTAATAGTTATCCCTGTTTTTAAAATAGGTTGGCAGCAGGCAAACAAAAAGGGCAGAAAGGTATAATACAATAAAAAGCACCTTGCCTTTATCACCAAATAATTGACCAAAAGTGGGCTCTACAATAGCACCAAAAAAGTAAAAGGAAAGCATATTAAATATTAAATGCCCTGTATCGCCATGTATAAACCCGCAAGTGATAAAACGGTACCATTGGTTGTGTTTGCTAACCGCAGGAGGATAAAAGATAAGGTCATCCATCAGCTTTTGGTTGGAGAAAGCCGCGAACGATATGAGCGCCGTTATTGCAATTATAATGATGGTTAATATTGGCGTTGGTGACATTTATAAATATATTGTGCGATAAAAGTATAGTAAACATACTAATTGTTGAAATATCAATTCATGTTGATTAGCTATGATGATATTTTTCATTTCTTAAAATGGTACATGCCCGGTACACCTGTTCTGCCAGCATCAATCTCACAAGCATGTGCGGGAATACAAGCTTTGATAAGCTCCAGGTTATATTGGCCCTCTTCCTAACTTCCTCATCTGCACCAAAGGCGCCCCCTATTAAAAATATTACCCGCTTCACACTTTCATTTGCCTGTTGTTGTAATAATTGTGCAAGTTCGGGGGAGGTGAATTGCCTGCCTCTTTCATCTAATAATATCAATACATCATCTTTCTGTAATTGCTGAAGTATAGCTTTGGCTTCCTGTTTTTTTAGTTCTGCTTCCTTTAAAACAGCGACATTTTTTGGTGGTGGAATAATAAGCCACTCCGCATTAAAGTATTTATTAATGCGGCTGGTAAAATCATCGGTGCCCTGTTTAATATAGGCTTCATGTGGTTTGCCAACCGACCAAAATTGTATTTTCATAAAAATATTTAACCTAACTCTCTGCGAAAGCCATTTGGCTCACGGAAGTGAGGAATTTGTAAAGATAAAAGTTACAGCGTTTCTAAAACATTTGCCAAAAGCGGAATTTTTTATCCTCAATCCCGTCTTTATTGGCGCTAATTTCAAATTAGTCCACTATTTTTGTAGCCAATTAGTAGTGATGATAAACAAACTTTTTTGTTGCGCTTGTTGTTGTACACCTTAAGGGCAGGGGTTTGTAAAATTATATTATATAATTAATCCCGCTAAGTGCGGGATTTTTTTTACTCAAACAAAAGCAATTATGAAATATCCTGGTTTTGTTTTAAGCCATGTGTTGCCGTCAAAGGATGAGGTTTGCCGGTTTACGGATGAACTTACCCGGTACTTGTTTCATGTTACAAATCATACGGACGATTTTTTAAAGCAGCATCATATTCAGCACGAAAAGCTGCAGAAACAGCTTTGTGTATTGATAAGATCTGTTGACAGCAATAATTCTCTTGATTCGTCTTCCATCGTGTTTGAATTTTTCAGTGAGCTGGAAACAATAAAAGAGCGGTTGCTTAAAGATGCCCTGCTGATCTTAGAATTTGACCCCGCCGCTTCTTCAGTCGAAGAAGTGCTGCTTTCCTATCCAGGTTTCTCAGCATTAATGGTGCATCGTCTTGCACACCCGTTATATCTTGCAAAAGTGCCCTTAATACCCAGGATGATGAGTGAGTGGGCGCATAGCAAAACAGGTATTGATATAAACCCGGGTGCTGCTATAGGTTGCCCATTCTTTATTGATCATGGTACGGGCGTAGTAATAGGCGAAACAGCTATTATTGGCGACAATGTAAAAATATACCAGGGCGTTACGCTTGGTGCGCTGGCTGTGCGTAAAGAAGATGCAAAAAGCAAACGCCATCCAACGATAGAAGATAATGTGATAATTTACGCAGGAAGCACTATTCTTGGAGGCAATACGGTAATTGGCCGGGACAGCATTATAGGCGGTAACACATGGATAACCAAAAGCATTCCGCCGTTTAGCGTGGTGTATCACAAAAACCAAACGGTAGTAAATGAAAGAACAGATTTTGAAGAGGAGCCGATAAATTTTATTATATAGAACCGGGACGGGGATTTGGGTAGATTTTAGGGATTGTGAAGATGAAGAAATTTGATTTGGTGAGGGATGCCTAAAGAACTAAGAACACAAAACTAAAAACATCCGAAACCGTCAGCCCGTGAACTTTGGAACCCGTGAACTTGTGAACATTCAAACTTTTCAAACGCTCAAACATTCAAACTAACATACATGAAAGCAAACAACATCCTGGAAACTATTGGAAACACACCACACGTACGTATTAACCGTTTATTCCCCTCAAATATTGAGGTTTGGAGCAAATTAGAAAGGGCCAACCCCGGAGGAAGTATAAAAGACCGCATAGCATTGAGTATGGTGGAAGATGCAGAGAAAAAGGGCATACTTAAAGCAAACAGCGTTATTATTGAACCTACATCGGGCAATACAGGCATCGGCCTGGCAATTGTAGCTGCAGTAAAAGGGTATAAGTTAATACTTGTTATGCCCGAAAGCATGAGCGTTGAGCGCAGAAGGCTGATGAGCGTTTATGGTGCATCGTTTGAATTAACGCCCCGCGAAAAGGGTATGAAAGGCGCCATTGAAAAAGCAAAAGAACTGGTAGCATCAACGCCAAAAGCCTGGATGCCCCAGCAGTTTGACAACCAGGCAAATATTGATATTCATGTTAAAACCACCGCGCAGGAAATATTGAATGATTTTCCCGCCGGCTTAGATTTTCTTATTACCGGTGTGGGAACAGGCGGCCATATTACAGGCGTAGGGGAGGAATTAAAAAAACACTTTCCAAATATTAAAGTGTTTGCGGTGGAACCCGAATTATCACCGGTTATAAGCGGTGGCAGCCCGGCGCCGCACCCAATACAGGGTATTGGCGCAGGCTTTATACCTGCCAACCTGCACACTAGTGTACTAGATGGTGTAATTAAAGTGGGTAAGGACGAGTCGTTTGAATATACACGCCGTGCTGCAAAAGAAGAAGGCATTTTTCAGGGTATATCCAGTGGTGCTACTATGGCTGCACTGGCCAAAAAATTGCCCGATATTCCTGCAGGCAGTAAGGTGCTTATTTTTAATTATGATACCGGTGAGCGTTACCTGAGCATTGATGGGTTGTTTGCTTAAGAGAGTCCATAGTCCATGGCCGATAGTCCATTGAAAGAAGTTTGGATGTTTTAAAGCAGTCTGACGGTCTCTATCTGACTGTGCTAAAAACAGGGAGTAAGATGAAATTTAAAGGAATAAATATTACTATTTTGCGTAAACTTTCTTAGGTTAAGCTTTCCATAGTAATTGATTAATTTTGCAGCATGAAATATTGGAAAGGCTACTTGTGCATGATCGTTTTTTTTGTATCGTGTGAAAAGAATATCAGCCTCAACTTAAAAAATCAATCCCCTGTTCTCGTGGTGGATGCTTCTATTGAGAATAACCAGGCACCGCTTGTTGTGCTATCCAGCTCACTTAATTATTTCAACACCATTTCGCCTGCCCAGTTATCTGCGGCTTTTGTACATAATGCTGTTGTAACGGTAGGTGATGGTACTACTACTGCAACGCTGAAAGAATATTCGGTAACTGACTCCGCGGGGTATAAATATTTTTATTATACAGATGATCAAAACAATCCACCGTCTTATATCATCGGTGCGTTAAATAAGCAATACCAGCTTACTATTAAAACTACTGATGGCAATACTTATACCGCCGCAACCACCATACCACCTGTTGCAAAAAAATGTGACTCATTATGGTGGACGCCATCTCTTGGCAACCCGGATACAACCCTTTGTGTTATGTATGGAAGGTTTACCGATCCCCCGGGCCTCGGCAACTACATCCGTTATTTTACCAGAGTTGACAGCCAGCCTTTTTTAGCGCCGGCCAATTCTGTATTTGATGACGAATTTACCGATGGAAAAACCTACAACATTTCATTTTTTATGGGTTATGACAGAACTGCCATAAATGAAAATAAAAATGATATAGGTTATGCGCACAGGGACGATACAGTTACTTTAAAGTTTTGCAATATTGACAAAGCCACGTATGAATTTTGGAATACATGGGAATTTGCCTATCAAAGCACCGGCAATCCATTTTCATCACCCGTTAAAGTAATTGGTAATATCAGCAATGGCGCTTTGGGTGCGTTCTCGGGATATGGGGCGCAGTATAAAACCATTATTATCCCCAAATGATTTTATGTGTTAATAACAAATAGCTGATAACTGTAACGGTTTAATATTTTTGACGTCATTATATAAAACTAATAGCATGGAAACAAGTGGGGTTGAGCATGTACATTGTTTAATTATAGGTTCAGGGCCGGCAGGCTATACAGCAGCTATATATGCTGCAAGGGCGGATATGAAACCCGTTTTATACCAGGGCATTCAGCCAGGCGGCCAGTTAACCATTACTACCGAGGTGGAAAACTATCCAGGCTATGCAGATGGCATACAAGGCCCTGAAATGATGGTACATTTTGAAAAACAGGCGGCACGTATGGGCACTGATATTCGCTATGGTATTGCAACTAAAGTTGATTTTACCGGCCCCGTACATAAAGTACAAATAGATGAAGAAAAATGGATAGAAGCAGATACTGTTATTATATCAACAGGCGCTTCTGCCAAGTGGCTTGGGCTTGAAAGCGAGCAAAGGCTGAATGGTTATGGCGTTAGCGCCTGCGCCGTTTGCGATGGCTTCTTTTTCAGGGGTAAGGAAGTATCTATTGTGGGTGCAGGCGATACAGCCTGTGAAGAAGCGTTGTATTTATCAAAACTGGCTACCATGGTGCACATGATCGTTCGCAAAGGCGAACATGGTATGAAGGCGAGTAAAGTAATGCAGGACAGGGTTAGAAACACGGCAAACATAAAAGTGTACTGGAATTCAGAAACAGTGGAAGTTGTTGGCGAACATAAGGTACAGTCTGTTACAATAAAGAATGTTCTTACAGAAGAACAGCAATCCATACCGGTAAGCGCTTTTTTTGTTGCCATCGGCCATCAGCCCAACAGCGATATTTTTAAGGGATGGTTAGATATGGACGAGGCAGGGTATATTAAAACTATTCCGGGCTCGGCAAGAACAAATATTGAAGGCGTATTTGCCTCCGGGGATGTGCAGGATAAAATTTACCGCCAGGCGGTTACTGCCGCCGGCAGCGGCTGCATGGCTGCATTAGATGCAGAAAGATATTTAAGTGCGAAAGGAGTGGCGTAGCGTAACCGTAAGTTTTCGTACCTGCGGGTTATTAGCTAAGCCACAATTCATTCGCTGATCTTTTTATAAAACGCGCTCTGTTTTGCAACAATTTTTCGTTGCGTTAATTCATCCGCCTTTAGGGTTTCGCTATTGAGATCGGTGAACGATATATATGGTGATTCAACGTTTACACCCAGGAAAACAATTGAATAATAATCATATTTATATTTACCCTGTACTGATTGTTTTAATGTCATATTTTCAATTGCCTTGTTTAATTCAGCTAATAAAAACTCCCTGTCATATTTCTTTAGCAGTAGTAAAACGGTTTGGTCAACAATCTCATCGTTAGATGCAAGGCCGTTGTAAAAAATATGGGGGAGTAATCTTTTTATGGCCTCTGCCGTATCGCCCAGGCCAATAAATGCCCTGGCATACATACCAGCGGTATATATTTTGTTCCCCGCTATCTCATTGCCGCAAAAATGCCGGTAAGGATATTTTTCATCAAATTGCCTGATATAGCCAAGGGCCAGCTTATAATCCTTTTCGCGAAGCGACATTTCAGCAAGCTCCACGCAGGCGTTATGTTTGTATAAAGCATAAGGCTCGCCCATAAGGCCCGAACCTTTTCCACCCCTGTCCATTTCATTGTAATTGGCCTTTAATATTTGACCAAATATTTGTTTGGCCCCTGTATAGTTATTCAGCAGTTCATATACATAACCTGTATTGTAGCATGCCTTACCAAACGGTGTTGTATTGGGCCTTGATATCTTCATTATTTGCCTGTATGTGTCAATGGCGTCGCTGTACATGCTGTCGTCAATTTGCTGGTGGGCCTTGTCGAATAATTTATCAGTAGCTGGTGGATGCTCTTTTTGACAGAAAGAGATACCCGGCAGCATCCATAATAAAAAATGAAAAAGTCGCTTTCTCATCGCGGCTGTTTCTTAAAAGATGCATCGATTGGCATATTTACATAAATAACTAAAAAATATATTTAACCGAATATTGCCCGGGGATGATTAAATGTATTTTTTTCCCATAAATTAAAACAGTCTCTTAGATTTGTGCATGCTTACTATAGAGTTAACGCACCTTATGTTTGATGGCCACCATGGGTTTTATGAAGAAGAAAAAATTCTTGGAGGCACCTTTGAAGTAAATGCCGTTGTGCAGCACCAGTCGCACGAGATGCCGGTACGGCACATGCACGATACCATTGACTACACCGCTGTTTATGATATTATTAAAAAAAGGATGGAGAAGCCGGCTTTACTGCTTGAAACGCTTGCTACTGCCATGGCCCAGGAAATATTGACGAAATTTTCACAGGCTGAGCAGGTATCCATCAACATAAAAAAAATAAATCCCCCTATTATTGCGTTTAGGGGCGTTGTTGGCGTTACCTGTGTTTTAAACAGAAGTGAAATGGTATAGTAAAAGCCTTAAACTTTTTTAACTTTAGAAAAATGAAAAGATATTCACTAATATTTTGCTTTTACGTGGTTTGTTTCTCTTGTTTTGCACAGGACGAAACTGTGCAGATTAAGGAAGCCGTAAACCTTGAAAGGCAATTAAAAGATATTGATGCATTAAGCAAGTACAAAGAGATAGCTGCCGCAGACCCCAAAAATATAATGGTACTGGTTAAATGTGCTGAAATAAGCAGTAATATCGGGAGCCGGCAAACGGTAATTAAAGACAAACAAACCAATTACCTGGACGCTCTTAATTATGCACAGCAGGCATTTGATGTTGATAGCAACAGCGCAGATGCCAACTATGCAATGGCCCTGGTAAAGGGTAAGATGGTGGAATTAGAAACGGAAAATAAAAAAATACTTGAGTTGCAAAAAGAAGTAAAGGGGTATGCCGATAAAGCTGTTATGCTAAACCCCGGCAATTCAAGGGCAAATTATGTGGAAGGCAGGTGGCATTACGAAATGGTTAGCCTGGCCTGGTATAAGCAGGCTGCAACAAAGTTTCTCCACAGGAGTTTTCCTGAAGCGGATATTGATAGTGCTATAATTTATATGGAGAAATGCAGAAGCCTTGAGCAGTATTTCGCAGCAAATTATTTAGAGCTTGCCAAGGCCTATAAATTTAAGAACCGCCCTGCCCAGGCAATTGAGGTATTAAATAAGTTGGTAAAACTTCCTAACCGCACACCCAACGATATTGCCATAAAAGCGGAGGGGCAGCAAATATTATCTGTAATGCAATAGCTTTTATTGAGCAAAAGCCGGTTTTTAGCCTGCAACACTAACCTGGGTGGAATTTATGGTGTTTAATACATCCATAAATTCTTTTTTCTCTAATGGCTTTATTAGCTGTTTAAGCACATGGTGCTTTTGTAATATGGTTGGCTCTATCCTGTCAATGGAGGCGGATAAAATACAGAAATTTACTTCCTGCGGAAGGTCAAGTTCCCGCAAACTCTTAATTACTTCAAAGCCGTTCATGCCTGGCATATTAAAGTCGGTCAATACTAATTCAGGAAACCTAACTTCTTCGTTTTCAGCCTTTTGTTTAAGAGAGGAAAAATAATCGACAGCGTTATAAGGATTATCAAACACTATTATTTTTTCGGCACACTCATACTTCCTGATGAGCAGCTCATTTATAACACCCGATAATTCGTCATCGTCAATTATGACGATCTGAGATAGTTTTTGCATGGACATTTGGATTAATGGACGGCATAAAGATACTACGAATTATTATTGCAAAACTTAAAACAGGTTTAAATTTTTTAGCACCCACCATTCAATACTCCCGTTCATAATAAATTGTTTTACATTATTCTCTTATAAAGTACCTTTATTTCAACAAAAACCAATCTGCTGTATGAAGAATTCAATTGTAAAAACTGTAACATGCTGTATCCTTGCAGCATTTATTTTTTTCACAGGCAAGGTTTCCGCGCAGGCGATGTTTAGCGCCGATAGCATAAAAGCCCAGTTTATCCGGGACTGGCAAAGGGCGAAAATTTATACTTTTTCTTACCTTAATACTGTTCCGGCTGATAAATACTCTTTTAAGGCTATGGACAGCGTACGCAGTTTTGCCCAGCAAATGCTGCATTTATCCCAGGGTACTTTTGGGCTTATAGGCCGGGCTACCGGCCAGAACAGCCCTGTTGGTGGTATGATAAATGAAAACAGGGCTTCGGCGCAAACTAAAGATTCTGTTATGTATTACGTAGGTGCAAGCTATGATTTTGCATTAGACGCACTTACAAAAATGGATGCAGGAAAATTTGGCGAGCGTGTGTCGGGCGGGCCTTTCTCAGAAACAAGGTTTGCCTGGGCGCTTAAAGCATTTGAACATCAAACCCACCACCGCGGGCAAACAACAATTTATATACGGCTGCTTGGCCTGCGCCCCCCGAATGAGCAATTATTTTAGGGGAGAAAAGCAAACTTCCCGCGCCCTTCTTTAAGTGTTTTGCGCACACGTCCTTTCAATCTTAAAATTAATTTGTTTATTACTAATATATTTAGTATATTGCCATATAATTTAGTATTTTACATGGCAAGACTGAGCAGGCCGGGGCTTAAGTACTTTAATATGAGCGTGGATTTTTTTGACGATCCGGCCATTTTGCATGTTGCTATGCGGTTTGAGCTAAAGGGCGAAATGATTGCCTTTAAGCTGCTGTGTAAAATTTTTAAATACGATGGTTACTTTATAAAATGGGATGATGGTATGGCAACATTACTTGCAAAAGGCGTGGGTAAAAATATTTCCTCTTCCTTAGCGAATGATGTTGTAAGCGAATTACTAAAACGTGGCTTTTTTAATAAAGCCATGTATAAGCGATTTGGCATATTAACTTCCACCGGCATTCAGAAAACGTATGTCAAAACGTGCAGGGATGGCGGCCGAAAATGTATGATGAAGGATATATATTTAGTTAACCATTGATAAACTGGGGGGGGGTACTGCTATTAATGGTAGAATAAATGACACTTGCTTGTCGGTTTTTGCTGGAATTTATCCCTAAATAAAAGGAAAGAAAATTAAAGAAAATAAAAAGAGAGTAAATAAAAAGCAAACAAAACATTTTTTTGCGCACGCCCTTTTTTTAAGAAATTGATTTTTAAGATGTTATAAGTAAATTAATTAAAAAAGAGATTTTTTTTATGCGGCGCCACAAAACACGAATTGTGGATAACCCCAAGTTCTTTGACATACCGGGAGGCAGGCTGAAACGGGCAAAACCTGCTTCTAACCGCTAAATTGTATCTTCGCACAAATTTTGAGGGTTTATCATGAGCAGTAAAGGAAAAGTTTTGGTGGCGATGAGTGGCGGTGTTGACAGCACCGTAGTGGCGCTTATGTTGCACCACGAAGGGTATGAAGTGATTGGCATTACCATGAAAACATGGGATTATGCAACCAGTGGCGGTGGCCATAAAGAAACAGGCTGTTGCAACCTCGACAGTTTTAACGATGCCCGCCAGGCGGCAGTGCATCATGGATTTCCGCATTTTATACTGGATATACGCGAAGAATTTGGCGACTTTGTGATAGAAAATTTTGTAGATGAATACCTGGCAGGCCACACACCCAACCCTTGTGTAATGTGCAATACCCATATTAAGTGGCGTGCACTGCTTAAAAGGGCAAATGCACTGGGCTGCCAATTTATTGCCACAGGGCATTATGCCAATGTCTATCTGGCCGATAACGGGCGTTACACTATAAGTAAAGGTTTGGATGAAACAAAAGACCAGAGTTATGTTTTGTGGGGATTAGACCAGGAATTGTTAAGCCGCACCATTATGCCATTAGGCAAATACCGCAAATCTGCAATACGCCAAATGGCGATGGATTACGGTTATCCCGAACTGGCCAAAAAAAGCGAGAGCTACGAAATTTGTTTTGTACCCGACAACGATTACCGTGGATTTTTAAAGCGCCGCGTAGAAGGGCTGGAAGAAAAAGTTGCAAATGGCTGGTTTGTTGATAAAGAAGGCAAAAAACTTGGCCAGCACAAAGGCTATCCTTTTTATACCATCGGGCAACGTAAAGGCCTTGATATTGCTTTTGGTAAACCGGCATACGTTACAGGTATTAACCCTGAAACCAATACTGTTGTTTTGGGTGATGAAACCGACCTGGAACAAAATGATATGGTTGTTGCCAAAATGAACTGGGTAAAATACGATGGCATTACCAACGGCATGGAAGTGCTTACCAAAATTCGTTATAAAGATAAAGGAGCATTAAGCAATTTATATATAGACGATAAAGGCATACGGGTACGGTTTTACGAGAAGGTAAAAAGCATTGCACCCGGGCAAAGCGCCGTTTTTTATGATGGGGATGAGGTGATAGGTGGCGGCATTATTCAAACGGGTGTACTCGTATAAATTTATTACAACTTTCTAATTTTTTATAAAAAATTCATACATTTATATAAGCATTCGATCTAACTTCAATAATTAACAGGCTTTGTTAGAATTGTGGTTGTGTTATATGCTGTTAGTTAACCTATTTTGCCTCATTTTCGCCTGGTAATCCCTTCATTAAACTTTTATATTTTTTTAGAACCCTGCATTAGGTAAGTTCTAAAACGTGTCAGCGTAATGTTTTGCACTTTAAAAACTAAAATATGAAAAAAATCTACTTATTGCTTTTAGTAGTCACCACCTTCTCCTGCGTAAACGCTCAACGAAAAAGTAATTTTACAAAGTTTGCACCAAAAGCCGGCAGAAAACTGTTTATGCCCCAAAATGCGCTGCTGGGCGGATGTGACACTTTAAATTTTCCCGTTCCTGCCTCATGGGGCGAAAGGGCTATATATGTGTTTGATAACGATGGAATTATAGACAGCGGTTATTTAACCGGGACAAATTATTATGGCGACTTGCAGAAAGCCCAATATTTTGATGCGTCTTCCACATCTGATGCTTATATATCACAGGCATTAATAGGTTTTGGCGTAGCGTATTCAAGCACTCCAACAAAAGTTGTCCCTGTGAATGTTTATGATGGTGGTGCTGATTCAACTTCAGGGCCCGGTAATTTGTTAGGTACTGCTAATCTTACCATAGCAACTATTGCAGCTGATGTTGCCGCTAATCAATATACCCTGGTTGTTTTTAATCCTGCCATTCCACTCCCTGCCTCAAAGCATTTTTTTGTTTCGGTTGATCTGTCTAATCTTAGCTGGAGTACAACGCCAACACCTGTTGCTGACAGCCTTGCGGTTTATTCTTCCATAATTGACAGCGCAATTGGGGGTGCATGGGAGTTAGATCAACCTGGCACGACAGGATCATGGGCAGATTATCCAACTGATTATGGTTTTAGTTTAGGATTATATATTCACCCCTTGATCAGCGCCAACCAAACCTGCGCTTCTTTGCCAGTTCATCTTCTTTCATTCACAGCCCAGCAAAAAGATAACAGTGTGCTGTTAAACTGGAAGGTAACCCAGGAAGTTAACATGAAGGAATATGTTGTTGAAAAAGCGGAAGGCAATTTAAGTTTCGGGAGTACAGGTACTGTGGCGGCCACCAACAGTCAAACAGACCATGCTTACTCCTTTACCGATGCGAATGCTTTGGCTTCGGGGAGCAAATTATTTTATCGCCTTAAGCAGGTTGATAATGATGGCAAACTTACCTATTCTAATATCATCACTTTGCCCGTTGCAACGGGCGGCCTAAGTTTAAAAGTGGTTAATCCATTCAGGAATTCAGTTCAGTTGCAAATAAATTCTCCATACGCACAAAAAATACAGGCAGCTATTTACGATCTGCAGGGGCGTAAGGTAACAAACGGCAGTGAACAAACACTGGTTGCGGGGCAAAACCTTATTACTGTACCTGTTGGCGGCTTATTGGCAAAAGGCGTTTATATTCTTAATATTTATGCCGGTACAACCATATATAAATACAAGATACTGAACCAATAAAATAAGTGTAATATTTAAGCCCATAATAACCGGTATGCTTTAATGGGCTTTTATAATGCACATGCACGTACTTAATTCAAACTCACTAATTTTGAGGGAATGAAGCCATCCTGGAACAAAAGGATATGACAGCCGCCAAAATGAACCGGCACAATACGATAGCAGTACGGGTGGCATCTAAATGCTTACTCAAATTCAGTATAAAGGTTAGCTAAATTATAAAACAGGCCAACGCAACATATAGCACTTTAAAAACTAAAATATGAAAAAAATCTACTTATTGCTTTTGGTAGTCACCACCTTATCTTATGTAAATGCACAGAAAAAAGCGGCTTCTGTAATGCAGGACAGGTTCCGCCATGTAAAACTTAATTATCCGCAAAACGCGGTGCAGGGTACTTGCGATACATTAAACTTTTCCGCAAGTGCTGCATGGGGAATAGCATTATATACCATACCTGAGGGGTTTGTATCGGGCACAAATACATATGGTGATTTACAAAAAGCCCAATATTTTGATGCCTCTTCTACTACTGATATTTTTCTAACGCGCACATGGATCGGGTTTGGTGCTGCAAATACAGGCGACACCACCAAAGTGGTGCCGGTAAACGTTTATGATGGCACATCAGGTTCACCAGGCGCTTTGTTGGGAACCGCAAATTTATCAATGGGTACCATAATGAGTGATGTTAATAATAATTATTATTCCGAAGTTGTATTTAACCCCGCAATAGCATTGCCTGCTTCAAAACAATTTTTCGTTTCGGCAAGCCTTGTAAATCTTAACTTTAGTGGTACTCCGCCCGATACGCTTGCAGTTTATTCGTCAAATAAAGATTCTACCGCTGCCTCAGGTACCGGTGCATGGGATCAGCAATCTGATAGTAGCTGGCTTAGTTTTGACGATATCAATGATTGGGGCATCAGGGTTGCGCTATATATATTCCCTTTCACCAGCGATAATGCAACATGCTCACTCTTGCCTGTTCATCTTCTCTCATTCACTGCGCAGCAAAAAGATAACAACGTATTGTTAAACTGGAATGTAACACAGGAACTTAATATGAAGGAATATGTTGTTGAAAGGGCTGACGGCAATTTAAGCTTTAAGAGTGTAGGCACGGTGGCTGCAACCAATGGGCAAACAAACCATGCTTATTCATTTACCGATGCAAACGCCCTGGCTTCGGGCAGCAAATTATTTTATCGCCTTAAGCAGGTTGATAATGATGGTAAGTTTACCTACTCCAATATCATCACTTTACCTGTATCGGCAGGTGTGCTAAGTTTAAAAGTGGTTAATCCATTCAGAAATACAGTTCAGTTGCAAATAAATTCTCCCTATACACAAAAATTACAGGCAGCCATTTACGACCTGCAGGGACGTAAAGTAACAAACGGTAACGAACAAACCCTGGTTGCAGGCCAGAACCTTATTTCTATACCGGTTACTAATTCATTGGCAAAAGGCGTTTATATTCTTAATGTTTATGTGGGTACATCAGTGTATAAGTATAAGATACTGAACCAATAAAAACAGCTTTGCATACACTAAAAGCCCACAATAAGCGTTTTGCTTGTAGTGGGCTTTTATTATGTACGTACCATACTTAAACCAAACTAAGTAATTTTGAGGGAATGAAAAAGCTGTGCAGCGCTATTTACATAGTGACATTATTTTCCATAGTTGGTTTTATTGGCTGTAAAAAGCAAACTGCGGTATTAAATTTGCCAAAACTTACCGCGTATTACCCTTTACAGGTGGGCAGGGTTTTAACATACCGCCTTGATTCAACCGTTATTGATGCTTCAAATACGCAACTAATTGTAAAAAGCTATTTACTTAAAGATAGCTTCGCAGGTACTTTTAACGATAATGTTGGCCGCTTATCTTACCTGGTCTATCGTTATATAACCGATACGCTTAACACTCAGCCCTGGCAGCCGCTTTCCACTTATTATATCACGCCAACAGAACATTCTGTTGAGGTGGTAGATGATAATAACCTGCGGTTTATTAAGCTGGTTGATCCCATACAGAATGATATTACGTGGAGCGGCAATTCCTATATAGATACCAAATCTGCAAACAGCCTTTATCAATACATGGATGGATGGCCTTACACCTATCAAAATGTAAATATGCCCTTCACCGTAATTAAAGGCGTGCTGGATAGCACCGTAACGGTTTTACAGGTTGACGAAACATCGCCGCCCGGGCCGTTTGACCCCACCCAATACCAGCAGCGAAATTATTCGCTGGAAGTATATGCGAATGGCATAGGATTGGCGTATAAAGATTTTTTATGCTGGACATGGGATTTAAACCCCTACGTGGGGTATGTAGCCTACAGCTACGGGTTTAAATTAAATTTGATATCTGTGCAATAAATCAACCTTCATGAAGATATTTTTATTGGTATTAGCAGCGTTTTGTTTTGCATCTGTATCGCATGGCCAATACAATAAATACATTATACAGTTTACCGATAAAAATAATTCACCTTACAGCCTTTCAAACCCCTCTGCTTATCTTACTGCCAAAGCAATTGCACGAAGAACAAAATATAATATCGCTATTGACAGCACAGATCTTCCTGTTGATCCTGTTTATATACAAAGTGTTTTATCACAGGGTAATATTACTTTCTTGGTACAATCCAAATGGTTAAACGATATTCTTATCTATACAACAGACCAGGCTGCTTTAACTGCTATAAGTGCATTACCCTTTGTAAAAAAAACACAGGCAGTGGGCAACCTTACCGCCCGCAAGGATGCACCGGTTTATAATAAATTTCATGAAGAAACGGATCATATAAATTCCCCCGCATTTATACAGGGCATACAGGGCATACAGGGCGATACCCTTAACTATGGCACAACTTACGCACAAGTGCATATACACGATGGTGAGTTTTTGCATAATAAAGGATATACCGGAAATGGAATGACGATCACCTTTCTTGATGCAGGGTTTTATCATTACCAAACCCTGTCAGCCTTCGACAGTATAAGAGCGAATAACCAAATATTGGGAGTGAAGGATTATGTAGCGTATGATACTAGCGTGAATGAAGACGATCCGCACGGGATGGAATGTTTAAGTACCATTGCTGCCAATATTCCTGGTGTTATGGTAGGCACAGCACCCAAAGCAGATTTTTGGTTAATAAGAACAGAGAATACGGCAAGCGAATACCCGATAGAAGAACATAACTGGGTTGCAGGTGCGGAATTTGCGGATAGCGCAGGGGCAGATATGATCACCTCATCGCTTGGGTACAACCAGTTTGACGACCCGGCCTTTAACCATACCTATACCGATTTTTATAAGAATACCACCATGGTGTCAAAAGGTGCAACCTATGCAGCCAAAAAAGGCATGATAGTTACCAATAGCGCCGGTAACGAAGGCAACAATAGCTGGAAGTACATTATTTTTCCAGCAGATGCTGACAGCGTTTGCACCGTTGGCGCTGTGGATACAAGCGGGGTAATAGCCTCTTTCAGCAGTTATGGGTACCCGGGCAGGGTAAAGCCAAACATTGTTTCTGTCGGCTCGGGCACTGCTGTTTTTAGTCCCGGTGGTGTTCCTGTGCTTGGCTATGGCACTTCTTTTTCCAATCCCAATATCAATGGCCTTATTGCTTGTTTATGGCAGGCATTTCCGCAATACAATAACATGACCATCCTGGATGCTGTTTATAAAAGCTCTGACCGGTATAACAACCCCGATAACCACTACGGTTATGGTATTCCAAACATGCGTGCAGCTTACCTTATTTTGAAGAAGATGCAGAATGATTCTTTGTTTGGAAATGACTGGCTGTTTGCAAACCCCAACCCGTTTACAGACACTATTCATGTTACACTTATTGGCCAGGTTGACGGCCCCGTGCAATTAACCTTAAGCGATAATAATGGAACGGTAGTAGCAACAATACATTTAACAACAGAAGTGGAGGGAGTGTATGATACAACATTCACTGCACTTAACGGATTGCCCGGCGGCACCTACACGCTGACTTATAAAGACAGCACGACAACAAGAACGATTACACTAACTAAAAATGGCATCCAGCTATATGACTGGCTTGAAGCCGCCCCCGTACCATTTGCCAATACACTTACCGTTTATTTAAAAGCCCCCGAAACAGGGAATGCGTTTATAAGACTGATAGATGCCAGTGGTAAAATAATTGTATCGCAGCAATTAAATGTTACGCAAAATACTACTTACACCATCCCTGTAACTAATGCAGCTGCTTTGGCAAAAGGTGTGTATTTTATTCAATACGAAGGGCCGGTACAAAAGAAGACGGTTAAGGTGTTGAAGGGGTAACACTGGTTTAAAGAATTGAGTATAGTGCTGCTAATATATCTCGAGCAAGCCAAATTCCTGGGACTTGTCCAAAGCTTCTATATCACTTTTGTGTTTGATTAATAAGTCTTCAATAAACTCTGTGCTTTGGTTACCTGTTCTAAGTAATATTACTTTAGGGGGAAAGCCTTTTAAATTAGAGAAATTAAGAAAATCCTCATCGTTTGTAACAATAATCAAATTGTTTGCCAACGCGAATTGCCAAATATCAGCATCCTTTGCAGGGATGGCTAAACCGATATTGTCAACATGGAAGCAACTTGTAAAATGCGTTCTCAGCGTAACAACCATGCGCCAGGAAATATTAGCATCAAGTAAAAGGTTCATTGTCAGGCAGCTACCATTTTAATTATAGATTCCCTGTTTGCAGCGAAAGCTAAAGCGGCAAGTATGTGATCTTCTTTTAAGGAAGGATAGTCTTCCATTATTTGTTCATGGCTCATTCCTGAAGCCAGCCATTGTAAAATATCAACTACTGCAATTCGTGTCCCTTTAATACAAGGCTTCCCAAAACGTACACTTGCATCTATGGATATGTATGTTGAGAAATCTTTCATATCTTAAAGGTATGTTTTTTATTCATCCTAATAAAATTTCAGCTACCCCCAAACAATACCCCAAACATGCTATCGGCCTTTTTATCATATCCAACCAATAGTTCTTTTTGTACTAATCTAAAGCCGTATTGCTGCTGAATAAAAGCAACCATCTCTTCATTTTCTTTTTTAAATACGGAGCAGGTAATGTATAAAAAATAACCATGTTCTTTTATATGCGGAACAACAGTTTGTACAATTTTTTTCTGTAATGCAGCGTATTGCTCCATTTTATCATCAGAAAAAAAATATAATTGTTCAGGCGTCCGGCTCCAGGTGCCGCTGCCTGTGCAGGGCGCATCACAAATAATTACATCGTATTGCTGATTGCCGGCTAAAGTTTTTGCATCAGTAAGGTCAGCAATAAAACTTTTGTAATTTTTTATGCCTGCCTCTGAAAAACGTTGTTGGAGATTGTGTATGATGGACGGGCGTATATCGGAAACTGTTAGCTCAATATTTTGTAATATGTCATAAGCCAATATTGATTTACCGCCGCTTGCAGCGCAACAATCCCAAACAGATAGTTTAGCTTGACTATTGTGTTGAGCGCCTATGCTATCAAAAAACACCTGGATGTTTTGAGATGAATAATCCTGTACTACCGCTTCTTTATTCAACCCAATCAGCGTATCGACCTTGCTGATGTTTGGTAAGGCAAAACAGGAATTGCTTACTTCTTTAAAACCAATATGCGCCTGTTTAAGTTTTTCGCTCACGATATTTTTGTTACCCGGCCTTATGCGCAGAAAAAGATCCGGTTGTATTAGGTGTGACCTTGCAAATGAATATGTGTCCATGCCTTCGCTTAATTCAGTCTGCCATGGAAAGATTTCCAATACATCGAACGGGTAAAGGGATTTTATAAAAGCTATCCTTTCATCCAGCAAAGCGCTATGGTTATTCAGCCAATCATCATTAAATAAAACAGCCCATTCATCAATAACATCATTGCATAGGAACAAGGCGATTTTTAGCCGTTCTTCAGTCGAAATGCTTTTTAGTGCATGGCCTAAACGATAATAACAATAGCACAGGTGTGAGATATACTTCCTGTCTTTAGAGCCATGCTTTTTATGCTGTGCAAAATATTGTTTAAGGTAATGGGCAAGCGGTATATCGCCCTTGAATGCGTTTATTACACCAACTGCAGTATTAAAGTAAGATTGAAAACGCATTACGCCCCCTGCCCCTAAAGGGGTATTTTAAAGTAAAAAGACGATTGTATTTTACAACCGCCTTATATTATAAACTTCCTGAACTCGTGAACACGTGAACTTTTTGAACAATCAAACTCTCAAACAATCAAACTCTCAAACTCGCTCCTGGAACTCCCAAACCCTATAACTCCAGCAGCGTTTTAACCGGGTCTTTTCCAAATAATAAAAGCTCCGGGTTTTCAAGCAGTTCTTTCACTCTTACCAAATAGCTTACGCTCTCTCTTCCGTCAATAATACGGTGGTCATAGCTTAATGCAACATACATCATAGGCCTTATTACCACCTGCCCGTTTATTGCCATCGGCCTATCCTGTATTTTGTGCATGCCGAGAATAGCGCTTTGCGGAAGATTGATAATTGGCGTACTCATCAAACTGCCAAATACGCCGCCATTGGTTATGGTGAAAGTACCACCCTGCAGGTCTTCCGCCGTAAGTTTGCTCTCTCTTGCTTTACCTGCAAGTTCAATTACTTTCTTCTCAATATCAGCCATACTAAGGCTTTCCACATTGCGTATAACCGGTACTGTTAAGCCGCGTGGTGTACTTACGGCAATGCTTATATCCACGTAATCGTGATAGATCAGTTCATCACCATCAATATATGCGTTTACCGATGCCCATTCGCTAAGCGCTATAGAGCAGGCCTTTGCAAAAAAACTCATAAAGCCAAGGTTTACACCGTGCGCTTCTTTAAACTTATCCTTATGTGTTTTTCTTATTTCCATTATACGGGTCATATCCACTTCGTTAAAAGTGGTAAGCATCGCCGTAGTGTTTTTTGATTCTACCAGTCTGCGGCTGATGGTTTTGCGCAGGTTGCTCATGCGCTCCCGGCGTTCATTGCGGGTAAACAAGTCTTGCCCTGCAAATGCTTTTTTGCCGGGGTGGGACAATGCTTCCAAAACATCGTGTTTCAGTATTTTGCCGCTTGGCCCCGTTGCGGTAATAGAGGTGGGGTCAACTTTTTTGTCAGCAATAATAGCTGCAGCCACCGGTGTAGCCTTTACATCATTAGCAACAGCTGTTACAGGCGCTTGTGTTGTTACCGGCTGTGAAACTGTAACAGCAGGCTTCGCTTCTGCTTTAGGGGCTTCTGGTTTGGCAGCTTCCTGAACCGGAGCAGCAGGTTTTGCCGCAGCATCGTCAATATTGGCCAATACAGAACCAATCTGGAGCGTATCGCCTTCTTTGGCAATCCTTTTTAAAACACCAGCCTGTTCTGCATTAACTTCAAAGGTCGCTTTTTCACTTTCTAATTCTGCAAGCACTTCATCGCGGTCAACATAATCGCCGTCTTTCTTCGTCCACTTTAATAACGTTACTTCATTGATAGATTCGCCAACCGATGGAACTTTAATCTCGATCATAAAAAGTCTTTTAACGCCTGTATGCTTATAAAATAAGTTTCTGTATGGTAATGATAAACTCTTCCGCCTGCGAAATTAATGGCAAAACATCTTCTGCTGTTAAAATTTGAAAATCGTCATAGTCACTTTCTCCCCTTTTTTCCATTAATTCTGAATAAAATGCGGCAGTTTGCTTGTTAAGAATACCTGTTTTTACAAAATGTTCATTAAACAGGTTTTTTGTGCCTGCATGTGTTTTAGGCCGTTTGGTTAGTTTTAGGATTAGGAGAGCAAGCACAATATAAAAACAACTGTAATATAACCTGTTAACGCATGAGTCCCAGCTTTGAATATTTGCCAGAAGCTTTGCGTCTTCAAAAGTTCTTAATGACTTTTCTATATAATGCTTTACAATATCCCTGTCGCTATTGTCACTATTCATATCCCTATACCTTCGTCTTTAATATTTAAATAGAAAGGTGTGCCTGGGTACCTGGTTTCCCAATCTGTTTTATTCCTCGGTATTACCTGTAACACTAGGTTTTCCTCCAATTCAACATCAAGCATTTTTTCCACTACTGTGTGCCTCAAAGAATTGGTTACGGGTAATGACGTTAAAAATAAAAAGTCCCAATCACTATCGGCCCTGGCATCGCCCCTTGCCCTGGAGCCAAACAAAATGACCTCCGCATCCTTGTCAATAGAGAGAAGGCTGTCTTTTACTTTGTGCGCCAATATTTCGTCGGTAACATTCATATTATTATTCAAATATCCGTTATTCTTTTTATTCCTGTGCAGGCCACAATGCTAAATACTGAAGGCGGTTTCAATAATTTCATCCTGTTCCTGTTTGTGCACCTTAGAATATCCTGTTGCCGTAGAAGCACTGGCATTCCTGCTTATTACGCCATAATTAAGTTGTTTCAGGTTTGTTTGTAAAAATGATGCCGCGCCCATATTCAATGGCTCTTCCTGCACCCAAAACCAAACCGATTTATTATATTTTTTATAAAGGCTTTCCAATTGTTTTACAGGCAGGGGATATATTTGTTCCAGGCGTATTATAGCAACGTCTTTCCTGTTATCCTTTAGTTGTTTTTCAGCCAGGTCAAAATACAATTTACCGCTGCACAATAATACTTTCTTTACCTGTGCTGCATCAGTTGCAAAATTATCTTCAATCACTTCTTTAAAACCACCTGAAGTAAATTCACTTAAACTGCTATAACTGCCGGGGTGGCGAAGATTTGCCTTTGGCGAAAAATTTACCAGCGGTTTGCGGAACGGCCATGCTAACTGCCTTCTCATCGCATGAAAGAAATTAGCAGCCATAGTTATATTGGTAATAATAAGGTTTAATTCGGCGCACATTTGTAAAAAACGCTCCATGCGGGCGCTGCTGTGCTCAGGGCCCTGGCCTTCGTAACCATGCGGCAACAGCAGTACAACACCGTTCATACGGTTCCATTTTTGTTCACCGGCGGCAACAAACTGATCTATCATTGTTTGGGCGCCATTGCAAAAATCACCAAACTGGGCTTCCCACAATACAAGGCCATTGGGGTTTGCCATTGCATACCCATATTCAAAACCCAATACGCCGTATTCGCTTAAAAGCGAATTATATATTCTGAATTGCCCTTTTGCCCCTTCTATATTGCTAAGCCGGTTATAGTATTTGTCGGTGTTTTCATCCCGTAATACCGCATGGCGGTGGGAGAAGGTACCGCGCTGTACATCCTGCCCGCTCATACGCACATCGTTGCCATCCAGCAGCAAGGTTCCATAAGCCATTAATTCCCCCGTTGCCCAATCAACTTTGTTCTCGGTATTAAAAAGTTTTACCTTATCCTGTAATATCTTTTCTATTTTTTTTATAGGCGTGAAGCCCTGCGGCCATGTCATCATCGCGTTAAAAACTTTTTTAAAGTTCGCTTCGCTGATGGCTGTTACAGGTGAACGGTCAAAATCTGTTTCAGTGGCTTTGCGCAGGCTTTTCCACGCTATTTCGGGTGGCTGGTATGTGTAAGGCAGCGGGTGTTGTTTTACCTCATCTAAGCGTTCCTGCAGGCCAGCCCAAAATTTCTTTTCCATGTCCTTTGCCATTTCCGCTGCATCAGCTTCGCCATTTTCTATAAGGTAGCTGGTATAAACCTCCCTTGGGTTTGGATGTTTTTCAATCAGGCCATACAATATAGGCTGGGTAAATTTGGGGTCATCCCCTTCATTGTGCCCATGCCTGCGGTAGCATACCATGTCAATAAAAATATCATTATTAAATTCCTGGCGGTAGCGCGTTGCAATTTCAACGCATTTTATAACAGCCTCCGGGTCATCGCCGTTAACATGAAGCACGGGAGCATGTACAGTAGCCGCAAGCGAGGTACAATAATCAGAGCTGCGGGCATCTTCAAAATCGGTGGTAAAGCCAATTTGGTTGTTGATAACAAAATGGAGGGTACCACCGGTATAATAACCATCCAGGTCGCTCATTTGTATTACTTCATACACAATCCCCTGCCCGGCAAGGGAAGCATCGCCGTGAATGAGTATGGGTAATATCTTATCAAAATCGCTTTGGTATAAAATATCCGCTTTCGCCCTTGCAAAGCCAACTACAACAGGGTCAACTGCTTCAAGATGGGAGGGGTTGGGCATTAACTTAAGGTGAACGGATTTGCCGCCTGTAGTGGTAATTTCGCTGCCATAACCCATGTGGTATTTAACATCGCCGCTACCCATGGTTTGGTCAAGTTTGGCTGTACCTTCAAACTCACTGAATATTTGCGCATACGTTTTGCCCATAATGTTGGCCAGTATATTTAAACGCCCCCTGTGGGCCATGCCAATCACAACTTCGTGCACATCATATTCAGCAGCAATATTTATAATGGCATCCAAAGCTGCGATGGTTGTTTCGCCACCTTCCAGTGAAAATCTTTTCTGGCCAATATATTTTGTGTGAAGGAATTTTTCAAACATCACTCCCTCGTTCAACTTCTCAAGTATGCGTTTCTTTTTTTCAATCGGCAGCGGGTTGGTGAATTTTCGCTCCATTTCGTTGGTAAGCCAGTCAACCCTTTTTTGATCGCTGATATATTTAAACTCAATACCTACATGCGACGCATAGCAGTTTTGCAGATGGGTAAGAATATTTCTTAAAGTGGTGGCGCCCAGGCCGATAAGGTTGCCGGCATTATATGTTTTATCCAGGTCATCTTCGCTCAGTCCAAAAAAGCCGAGGTCAAGATTGGCGCCGCGGTCTTTCCTTTCACGTATCGGGTTGGTTTTGGCAATAAGGTGGCCTTTGTTACGATAACCGAGAATAAGGCGATAGACACGTATTTCACGCATCCAATCTATATCAGCGGCGGCTGCAGGCTTTACTGCTGCGGTTGCAGTTCCATTGCCATTTACGGCATGGCTTGAAATGGCAAAATCAAAGCCCTCAAAAAACTTTTTCAGCTCAGTATCAACACTTTCAGGGTTTTTTAAAAAATCCTGGTATAAACCTTCAATAAACGCCGGGTTAAACTGTTTGTCTGCACTGAAAAGCACGATGTGCAAGGGATAGCCGGCATCTGTAGTATCGCCTG
>JABDFW010000024.1 GCA_013286305.1 Bacteroidota bacterium | reverse complement strand
GCAGCGATCAACAAACCTTTTGCATCAACAGGTGTAGATGGATATACAACCTTTAACCCCGGTGTATGCACAAACCATGCTTCATTACTTTGCGAATGAAAAGGCCCCGCACCCACGCCACCGCCTGTTGGCATACGAATAACCACATCGGCATTTTGCCCCCAGCGGTAATGTATTTTGGCAAGGTTATTTATTATTTGATTAAAGCCAACGGTAACAAAGTCGGCAAACTGCATTTCCATCATGCTTTTAAAACCCTCAAGGCTCAGGCCAAGCGCACTACCCACAATAGCACTTTCGCATAACGGGGTATTGCGTACGCGCTCTTTACCAAATTCTTTTACAAAGCCTTCAGTAATTTTAAAAGCGCCGCCATACTCTGCAATATCCTGCCCCATCAATACCAAATTAGCATGCTGCTGCATTGACTGAAACAGCCCTTCCTTAATAGCATCGAAAAAACGGACTTCTTTTCGGTTTGAAGATTGAGGCTCTTCAATTAAAGTAAACCCTTTTATATTTGACTTTTCACTTTTCACTTCCGCATATACATCCCTTACTTCTTCACCGGTATTTGGTGTTAGTGCTATTGCTTTTGATGCTGTTTCCAGCTCTTTATCTATATGTTGCTTAATGCCATTGCGGATTAGTTCAATAGCTTCTTCGTTCAGTATATTTTGTCGTACCAGGTATTCTTCATAATTTTTAATAGGGTCTTTTTCGGCCCACTCCTCAAACATTTCCTTGGGCACATATTTAACACCGCTTGCTTCCTCATGCCCGCGCATGCGGAACGTCATACACTCTATCAAAAACGGTTTTTGTTCTTTTATACAATAATCGCGTACGCCTTTTATGGTATCAATTACGGTAAGAATATTGTTGCCGTCAATTTTTACTCCTTTCATTCCGTACCCAACCGCTTTGTCAACCAAACTTTCGCAACGGTATTGCTCATTAACAGGTGTGCTTAAACCATAGCCGTTATTTTCAATAACAAATATCACTGGCAGGTCCCATACCGCGGCAACATTCAATGCTTCGTGAAAATCGCCTTCACTTGTACCGCCATCGCCGGAAAATGTAAGCGATACTTTATCTTCCTTTCTTAATTTATGTGCAAGCGCAACGCCATCGGCAATGGCAAGCTGCGGGCCAAGATGTGATATCATTCCGCAGATATGATGTTCCTTGCTTCCAAAATGAAAACTCCTTTCCCTGCCTTTACTGTAACCATCTTTATTGCCCTGCCACTGCATAAACAATTTGTGCAAAGGCATGCCCCGGGTTGTAAATACGCCGAGGTTGCGGTGCAGGGGCATTATCCATTCATCATCCTGCAGGGCCCAGGTTGCGCCAACGGAAATAGCTTCCTGCCCAATGCCGCTAAACCATTTGCTTATCCTGCCCTGGCGCAAAAGCACCAGCATTTTTTCCTCAATCATCCGTGGCAGCAAAAGCTTTTTATAGATGGAGAGCAACTCTATTGTACTAAGTGATTTTTTTTCAAAATGCATGCAGGTAACTAATTTGTGTGTGCTAAGATAACCCTTAAAAACAACAGCCATTTATAAATACAAATATTGGCGGAATAGAAGTTTAAAAAACCGCATCGCAAAATATTTTAAAAATAAAATGCGAAAAATTTGCTATTGCAAAAAAAAGAATTCTACATTTGCATTGCAAAAAATAAATAACATTATATGCAACGCATGAATATACATATCGCAAAACAAGGGTGCTTTAGTCCGTCAGTGGACTATATCACTCGCGGGGCATATCATGCTGTTAATAAGTAGCAATAAAAAACTTACCATAACACATAAGCCCCGCTAAAAAGCGGGGTTTTTTGTTGCATATAACTATAAAAAATTTGATGGATATATTACCGATACACGATATAAAAGGCCGGCAGACAAATATACCGAAGCAGGGTAACCGCTTTTGCTTTGGGATGGGGAGGCTATATGCATACATATTACCGTGGCGCGCTATAACGCAGTGCTGAAAACAGTTTCAGCAATGTTAGAAGCCCCGCGGTAATGGTGACCACGGGGCTTTTTTAATGCAGTTACGAAAAGAATATAACGGGATCACGCAGGCGCAGAATTTTTTAAATGTCAATACAAAGGAAGGTAAACATGCGGTTTAATTTTTTACGGGGTGTTAAAAACGAAACATTCAACTATGAAGGAGCAAAGGCTTTTGTATTAACTCCACAACTGGAGTTATACACCGCGGTAGCAACTGCTGCACTAAGCGATAATTTTTACGAAGGCGCAGATGCAGGATTAAACCGCATAAAAGAATTGATCGCGAAAAATGATGCACAGTTTGTAGCAAGGCTTGCGATATATGCAAGAGAGCAAATGTATTTGCGCAGTGAGCCTTTGGTGTTAACTGTAGAGCTGGCAAAGCAACACAATGGCGATGGGTTGGTGGCTGCTTTAACTGAAAGGGTGGTGCAGCGTGCGGATGAAATAACCGAGTTGTTGAGCTATTATGCACAAAGCAACAGGCGTACAGATATTAAGCAGTTAAACAAGCTGAGCAAGCAATTGCAAAAAGGTTTGGCCGCAGCTTTTAATAAGTTTGATGAATACCAGTTTGCAAAGTATAACCGCGATACAAATGTAAAATTGAAGGACGCATTATTTCTTGTTCACCCAAAGGCAAAGGACGAAAACCAGCAGGCATTGTTTAACAGGATAGTGAATGCGGAACTGAAAACACCTGATACCTGGGAAGTTGCCCTGAGCGCCGTGGGCCGGCAAACATTTGAAAGCGAAGCGGCAAAGCGTGCAGCAGTTAAAGCCTGCTGGGAAGAAATGATCATGGCTAACAAGCTGGGATATATGGCTTTGCTAAGGAACCTGAGGAACATTCTTGAAGCGGAAGTAAACAATGAAGCGTTAAACAAAGCATGCGCTTACTTAAGTAACGAAAAGGCCGTTGCTAACAGTAAACAATTACCCTTCAGGTTCCTGGCAGCCTACCGCGAACTGGCTGCTTTAAAGAACGGGCTTACAGGCAAAGTGCTGGATGCTTTGGAAAAGGCAATGGTATACAGCGCCGCAAATATTGCCGGGTACAACGAAAACACCCGCGTAGTAATTGCTGCGGACATGAGCGGAAGTATGCAGACAGCGGTAAGCGGCAAAAGCACAATGCAGCGTTACGAGGTGGGTTTGGTATTGGCTATGCTGCTGCAAAGCAGGTGCGAAAATGTGGTTACCGGTATATTCGGGCAAACATACAAGCATGTTCAGTTGCCGCACAGCAATATACTCAGCAACACTTACAACCTGTCAAAAATGGTAGGTGAAGTTGGGCATAGCACCAATGGTTACCTGGTTATTGCCGACTTGCTGCAACGCAGGCAGGTGGTTGATAAGGTGATGCTGTTTACCGATATGCAGTTGTGGGACACCGCGGGCAGCACTTCTATTGCAGATCTGTGGAAGGAGTACAAGAAACTCGCGCCGCATGCGAAGATCTACCTGTTTGACCTTGCAGGTTACGGTACCACCCCGCTGAATGTTTTGCGTGATGATGTGTTTTTGATAAGCGGGTGGAGCGATAAGATCTTTAATGTATTAAGCGCTGTTGAAAACGGAAGTGGTGCAATAGAAATGATAAATAGAACCACGATTTAGAAGATTACGATGGATTGTGAGGGGAGGGATATTGATTATTGTGGGTTTTATTAGTTGATAAAAAGCGTATGTGCTGAAAAGGAGAGGATATAAGTGTCCCGCGATAAAAAGCGGGATGCTTTTTCCAAAAAGGAGTTTATAAAAACAAGACTAAGGTTTGATCAACTATAGTAGATGCAGCAGCGGTGCCGCGGTGCACCGCTGCTTTTAAAAAGTTCTTTGAGTATTTATATATTTTAAATTGTTGTGAGGCTGTCGTCATGCCTGCGGAGGCAGGCATCTCTGCCTTATCAACAGCTTTGACTAAACTTATGAGATGCCTGCCTTCGCAGGCATGACGGCAAAATGAGTTTTAAATATAGATAAATAATAAGGATGTCGTAGAGATGAGGTACTTCGTCTGATACGCGGGAGTTAGTACACTAACGAAAGTTAGGGAGAGGTGCAATTCCTCAACCATGTTCTCATTTCGCTTGTTACTCCTTAAATTTTGAATGATGCCGTAGAGCAGCGTTACTTCGGTTAGAGCATTACACTATAATGTAAAGGCGCGGGTTCAACTCCTGCCACCCTGTTGTAAAGCGGGGTGTAGCTCAGGGAAACAGTCGTTGTTCGCTTTGTTGCTCATTCAATCATATAGAAGTAATTCAATTGGCAGAAGGCCTGTTTTGGAAACAGGAGGGTGTAAGTTCGAATCTTGCCTTCTATACATGACCACGATTTTGGCCTGATTTTTCTGATTACCCTGAAAAAATTACTTAGTAGTACGAGGAACAGTAACAAATTGGCTTAATCAGAAACATCAGTAAAAATTGAAAGTTCAGCCCTAAACCCCAAAACATAGCGTGTCGTAGATTAGTGATACTTCTAAACCAGGAATTTTGAAACGCCACTATTCGTTTATTACCGCTATTATCTTTTGGTTCGTAGCTTAACAACGACCACGATTTTGACCTGATTTTTCCGATTACCCTGAAAGCGGGATTTGGATTGATTAGCAGATTTTGAACATACATTCAGGCGAATCAGTTAAATCCTAAAAATCGTGGTCACGACAGGTGTCGTAGATAAGAGATACTTCGACTGATACTCGGCGGGCCGCAGGTTCGATCCCTGCCAGGCTAATTAGCAATAATTATTCTGTAGCTCAGTTGGTTAGAGCAGCGTGCTTTTATCGGATTGTTACCCTGTACTGGCTTATAGTTTAATGGAGCAGAATACTGCACTACGGATGCAGGGATAGAAGTTCGAATCTTCTTAAGCCAATGGCGTGTATATATTGTCTTTAGCTTAACCGGCAAAGTACTTCACTGTGAATGAAGAGAACAGGGTTCGAGTCCCGGGGACAACCAGGACGGGGATTTGGGGGATTAAGGTGATTTGGAAGATGAATCTAATCAGGATTGTTGAGTGGTGCAAGGGCAGCACACCGGGATTTGGCCTCGGCGATGTTGGTTCAAATCCAGCCTCAACAACATGCAAAGAAAATATTGTAAGCCAGGATAAAAGTAATCAGGTGATTCAGTAAGATCCTGAAAATCGTGGTCACGGGTGAATAGCTCCAATGGCAGAGCAGCGGTTTGAAGTACCGCCAGTACAGGTTCGAATCCTGTTTCATCCGCTAAAAAAATGTATATGCGTACTCTTGTATTGAAGTAGGTATGTGTGGTTTAAAAAGAAAAAACACAATTAATACTCTCAAAAAAAACTGAAATGGACAATTCACAAACCCAGCGGGTTATCAATACAAATAGTGTATTTGATAGCCGTTTCCTGGATGCGAAAACTTTGTACCTGTATTCCAATGATATAATACCGAACACTTATTTTATCAGCAATATAGATGCAGAAAAGGCGTGCAATGCTTTTAAAGAAAAGTTTAGCGCGCTTATTATAAATATTTATCAATACCAGTGGTATAAGCAAAAAAACAAAAAGTTTCATTTCCACCGGACCATGATATTATTGAATAACAGGTGCCTGCTTGAATTTAATAATAACTATTGCGACATTTTACATGACGGAACGCAAAAAGCCTTTGTAGAAGAAGCAGGGTTAGTTATCTACAAATTCAGGGAAAGAAAAAAGCGGCAGCCTGCTGAAATAAATATCATCGTAAAAGGTAATGGTTACCTCGACTTAAAAGAGATGGATATAAAAAGGACAAAGCTTGATCTTAACCTTTTTTATGAAGACGATTTTAAAGCAGTGGATGAAACAATAATGGGCAGGCTTAATAAAAAAAATGATAAGGGCATTGTTTTGTTACATGGCTTGCCGGGCACAGGGAAAACAACATACCTGCGTTACCTGGTAGGAAGGTTAAAGAAAAGAGTTTTATTTCTTTCACCAAACGTAGCAGGCAATTTAATGGATCCCGGTTTCCTCGATCTTTTGATTGACAACCCAAATACGGTGCTTATTATTGAAGATGCCGAGAACATTATCATGGACAGGCGGAACAGCAATGATTCATCTGTGTCAAACCTGCTGAATATTTCGGACGGCTTGATGGCAGACTTTCTGAATGTTCAAATTATTTGCACCTTTAATAGCGCCCTTACTCTTATCGATAGTGCGTTGATGCGTAAGGGAAGGCTTATTGCACGGTATGAATTTGGTAAATTGAGTATTGAAAAGGCGCAAAAACTAAGCGGCCACTTTAAACACAATACCACTATTACCAGCCCAATGACCGTTGCTGAAATAAGCAACCAGCACGAGCAAAACTATGAGGCAAAGCAGGTAAATGTTATTGGGTTTAGAAGAGAACCACTGGAAGAGTTAGTAGTAAACAACAATTAAAAAATAATCCTTCTCTCCGTTGAAAGGAGGGGAGACAAAACTATTTAAAATGAAAAAAAATTACGTGTTCATATCAATACGCAGTAACGGGCCATCAAGTGGTGGCCTATTCCGAACGGAACAAAACATAAGATATGAGCAGCAAATTTTTAAACGAGGAAACAGATATCCTTTTGTATGGCCTGCGTACTGCAAGGCAGAAAAAACGGATGCAGCACAAAGGCTTTGAAAAAAAATTAAGAAGGCTTGATAAAGAGCAAACAGAACTTTGGCTGAAAGACCGCAACCTTGGGTGGATAGATTTGAACCCACCTGTAATGCGGGGATGGAAACGGTATTTTGTTTTAAGAGAAGATATAGTCAGGAGTAAGGATTCAAATTTTTTCCAGGGTATTCTTGAGAAAATAAATTGTACTCAATATAACCATAGAAAGGATTTTAAGATAAAATACAGGCTCAATGGTAAAAAGCAATATGCAGTTAGTAGCCAGCAACTCAAAAATTCGCCTGCCCAAAATTCGAAAGAGATGAGCTTTACAGATAAAGAGTGGCAATTTTTTGAAGAAAGGGATGTATTGGACTGGACAGGTAAAAAGTTTTATAAAGCCTACGTTTTTACTGAGCCATGGCGATTCGTGTTGCGGGTACGGCCAAATCTAATATTTAAAGCAAGAATAAGGGATGAGGCTATTGAAAGCAGGCTTGCAGAGATCGATAATCATATTATCGGCAATAATTGGAGACCCCGGATAGCAAAATTGAAGGGGAATTCATATGGTAACGGCTGGCGGAAAGAATGGGAAAATGAAAGAGAAAAATATATATTTAAAAACGTGCCGTTATCTCAAATACTAGATGCCGTAAAAGAAGAAATAATTTAAATAAATTTAAAAAGTCCCCCTCTGGGGCAGGGGTATGAAACTAAAATTAAGAGGAAAAGATATACGCAACATCGGGTACCCTGAGGGGCCGGTGATAAGCGTAGCCATGGGGATAATGGAGAAACATTACAAACATTCTTCATTAGCAGAGGCATTGGCTATATTAAAACAAGTATTAGAAAACCCTGCTGAATACAAGACCAATGAAATATTAGGCAAAATTGCGGAATCGTTGTTGCCAAAAGTCTCTCCGCCAACCGGCGGAGGAGATTTAGAGGAGGTCGGCGCTTCCATCTCCCTCAACAACACGGGCATACAGTTTAATGTATTCGGTGGTGAGCATATTGAGCAGGGCGCTATGCACCAGATGTACAGCGCGGCTAAATTGCCGGTGGCCGTGGCAGGCGCTTTAATGCCCGACGCCCATCATGGGTACGGCTTACCGATAGGTGGCGTGCTGGCAACAGAAAATTCGGTTATTCCGTATGGTGTAGGGGTGGATATCGGCTGTCGTATGTGTTTAAGCATTTTTGATATTGATGTAAAAGAGCTGAACACTAAAGAAAAATTCTTTTCAAGAGAATTGTGTGAAGCAACATTATTTGGCAGCGGCGCTACCTATAAAGAAGCTGAAGACGATGCAGTGATGGAACGTAAAGAGTTTTTTGAACTTCCGTTGTTAAAGGGCTTGCATGGCAGGGCCTGGAAACAGTTGGGCACATCGGGCAGCGGTAACCATTTTGCAGAATTTGGTATTATTGAACTGGCAGAAAAAGATGCGGTGCTGGGTGTAGAGGCAGGCACTTATGTGGGCTTGCTAACACATTCAGGCTCCAGGGCTTTGGGCGCCAATATTGCCGCGCATTACACAAAAATTGCAAAGCAAAAAAGAAGGCTGCCGCAGGAAGCATCTAACCTTGCATGGCTTAACTTAAATGAAGAAGAAGGCATGGAATATTGGATAGCCATGAACCTTGCGGGTGATTATGCTTCGGCATGCCATCACATCATTCACGCAAAAATTGCAAAGCAGTTGGGGCGTAAGCCAATGAAGATGGTTGAGAACCACCATAACTTTGCATGGAAAGAAATGTACGAAGGCAGGGAGGTGATCGTTCACCGCAAAGGTGCTACACCGGCTGGTAAAAATGTGCTGGGTATTATTCCGGGAAGCATGACAGCCCCTGGCTTTATTGTAAAAGGAAAGGGCGAAACAGCCTCTGTTAATTCTGCGTCACATGGCGCGGGCAGAAAGATGAGCCGTACCGCTGCACTGGGCAGCGTTACACATAAGGCTTTGAAAGAAATACTGCAAAAGCATGGTGTGATACTGATGGGTGGCGGGCTTGACGAAGCGCCCTTTGCGTACAAGGATATTGAAGCGGTGATGCAAAGCCAAACACAACTGGTGGATGTGCTTGGAAAATTCACGCCAAAAATTGTGCGTATGTGCGGCGATAAACCTAAAACACATATGAATCACAAAAGGCTGAAAGAAGACAGCATTACTGAAGGGGAATGAAGAAAGTTAGCCTCCAGTCTGATGGTCCCCGTCTGACTGGATCGAAAGAAGATATAGAAGAGAAGTGAAACAGAAAAAGGCGGATAAGATAAGCTCCTGTTACTTGAAAAAGTAATGGGAGTTTTTTTATTTAAGAGTATATTAATTGCTTCTTTCTTCCTGCGGCTTGCCAATGATCTTCTCAATAAGATAAGTAACGATTGACAATAAAATACTAAACCACAAAGCAGGCCAGTTACCATCAACATGAAAGCCTGGTACTATATCTGCCGCCCATTTAATGATGACGATATTAATAATAAGTAAAAATAACCCAAGTGTGAGTATGGTTATGGGAATAGTAAATATAACAAGCAGGGGCTTAATAAAACCATTGAGCAGTGCCAGCACTAATGCTAACAAAATGGCTGTAATACTATTGTCAATACTAACGCCGTGTACAAGGCGCGCCGCAATTAATGCAGCTACCGCTGTTACTAATATTTTACCAATAAAACGGCCCATAGTAGATTAGTTTAGTTTTTTTGTTTACCACATAGGCACATAGGACACATAAGAAACACATAGTTCTGTGTGAATCTATGTGGTTAGGTGTTCTCTAAAAATAAATTCAAAAGACACACTATTTTTTTATAAATTCTATGTGAACCTATGTTTCCTATTGTGCCTATGTGGTAAAGCTACACAACCGTAAGTTCGTAAAAATCTCCGGGGTTAAAATATTTTTTTGCAAGCGCCTGTAATTCTTCCGCACTTACATGCCGTATGGTATCAAGCGCATTGTAAAAATAATCACCTGATAAATTATTCAGCACATAATTTTTCCACCGGGCAATTATCTGGAAGGGGCCGTCAAGGTCGCCAAGAATACTACCCATCATATAATTGCGTACCAGGCTCAGCTCTTCTTCATCTACTATTTCGTCGCACAATATTTTCATTTCCTTATATACTTCTTCAATGGTAGCGGCACAAACATCCCTGCCTGCCTCAGTGCTAATAACCCAGGCGCTGGTATTAACATGGTTTTGCAGGTAGCTGTGTATGCCATAGGTGTAGCCCTTGTCCTCGCGTATATTGCTCATCAGGCGGCTGCCAAAATATCCCCCAAAAATATTATTCAATACCTGGGCTTTGGTAAAATCAGGATGGTGCCTGTTGGGGAAAGGCCTTCCTATCCTTATCGCCCCCTGCACGCCTGTTGGATCATTAAGAATATTGTACTTTTTTTCCGTTGCCGGGTGTGGCAAATGATGTACTTCCGGCAAAGTTGTGTTATTAACTGGCAGTTGCCCAAATGCGCTATTTAATTGCTCCTGTATATCGGCAGGCAGTTTACCGGCTACAAACAGCATCCCTTTTCCCTGCGTATAATATTGTTGATAGAATCTAAGAAGCTCATCCTGTTGCAGTGCATCATAGTCCTCAGCGGAAGTGTATTTGCCATAAGGATGGTCAATGCCAAATAGGTATTCATCAATCAAACGGGTAGCGACAAAATCGCATTTCTTAAGGTTTACTGAAAGCCGTTGTTTTTGGTTTTGTTTATATATGGCCAGTTCGTTCTCCGGAAAAATACTTTCCGTAAGCAATTCGGCCATCACCGGTAATAACGCAGGCAAATGTTTTGACAGGCTGTGCAGTGTAAGCGTAGCCGTTTCGTTATAACAATGCCGGTTAAGGAAGGAGCCGTAAAATTCAAAATGCTCATTTATAGCAAAAGCAGATTTGGTTTTGGTGCCGTTCTTTAATAAATGGTTCGCAGTAGCGGCCACTATATTTTTTTCTTCATACCAGTTGCCCGCATAAAATACCCATTCAACCAATATCACCTCTTCGGCGCCGCCGTCAACAGCATACACTTCAACCCCATTATCCAAAATAAAATGCTGGTAAGGTTTTAACCTTATATCAAATTCAACCGCATCGTGTATTGCAGGCGCCTTGCTCCTGTTTAGCATATCCCGTGTTATTTAAGGCAGCAAAAGTAAAAGTAATTTCCTTTAAATAACTGTTATTGTATTTAATGGACTTTTTATTGTTGGCAGGCTTTTAAATAGCCAAGCCGCCGCAATTAAAAATTTATAGTATCTTTTGCCCCTGATTAAACTGCATTGTTTATATGAAAAATTTATTGCTGATTTTTATTTTATCGATGTCCGTTTGTACTGGTTTTGCGCAATCAACCAATTCAACCAGTGCCGCAACGGCCGTTAAAGATAGCGGCTGGACGTTTGAAAAAACGCCGTTTTGGTCTGACGAATTTAACAAAGATGGTTTGCCCGATACCACAAAATGGAGTTACGATGTTGGCGGAAACGGCTGGGGTAACCAGGAACTGGAATACTACACCAAGGCTAAAAACGCCACTATTAAAAATGGCATACTAACCATTGAAGCCAGGAAAGAGAATGTGGGTGGAATGCATTATACTTCTGCAAGAATAGTTACCAAACATAAAGCCGATTTTTTGTATGGACGGTTTGAAATAAGCGCCAAACTGCAGAGTGGCAGGGGGCTATGGCCCGCTATATGGATGCTGCCAACAGACTGGGCTTATGGCGGATGGCCAAAATCGGGCGAGGTGGATATTATGGAGCAGGTGGGTTTTGACCCCAATAACATTCATATCAGCACGCACACGGAATCTTATAACTGGGTAATAAATACGCAAGCAACCGCTGTTATAAATGTGCCTACAGATACTTCGGCATTTCATGTGTACAGGATTGACTGGACACCTTATTCAATAAAAGGGTTTATTGACGGTGTGCAGGGTTTTGAATTTGTAAATAAAGGCACAGGGCATGCTGCATGGCCTTTTGATAAACCTTTTCATATTCTGCTGAATGTAGCAGTTGGCGGTGGCTGGGGAGGGCAAAAAGGCATGGATGACAGTATTTTTCCTGCAAAAATGCAGGTGGATTATGTGCGGGTGTACCGGATGCTAAGTAAATAGTAAAGAAGGTTGATTGGGAAATAAATATCGAACAAGGAACAAGGAATTTCCAATAATGAATTGTAAGAAATTGATATCGAACAAGGGGGTTGAATAACGAGCAGGGAACAAGGAATTTCCAATAATGAATTGTAAGAAATCGATATCGAACAACGGGGTTGAATAACGAACAAGGAACAAGGAATCTTGAATTTTGAAGGGAACAAAGAACCTAAAACTCATTTGAGCAATCTTTCCACAGCTTTTGCCAGTGTTTCTTCTTTCTTGCCAAAACAAAAACGCAACACTTTATTATCGGTACCATCTTTGTAAAAACTGCTCATGGGTATTGCAGCCACGCCTTTTTCTTTGGTAAGGCGAATGGCAAATGCTTTATCACCTTCATCACTAATATCCGCATAACTGTAACACTGAAAATAACTGCCGTAGGATGGGATAGCTTTAAATGGTGTTTGCAACATCAGTTGTTGAAAATAATCGCGCTTGTTTTGCAAAAACCTGCCGATGCCTAAATAGGCGTCTTCATTTTGCAGGTATTCGGCAAGCCCGTATTGCACCGGGCTATGGCAGCTAAAGCAATTAAATTGATGTACTTTTCTAAACTCTTTCATAAAAGCGGGTGGCGCAATGCAATAACCCATTTTCCAACCGGTGCAGTGGTAAGCTTTACCAAAAGAAAAACAAACAAAGCTTCTTGCAGCAAGTTGTGGATAGCGCAGCATGCTAAGATGAGGCAGCCCGTCGAATATCAAATGTTCATACACCTCGTCGCTTATAATCATAATATTGGTACCCTCAACAATTGTTTGCAATTGCTGTATATCATCGTCACGCAACACGGCGCCGGTGGGGTTGTGCGGGGAGTTGATGATAATGGTTTTTGTTTTAGATGATATTTTATCCCTAACCTCATCCCAGGGAATACGGTATGATGGATATTGAAGCGATATGCGTACCGGGACCGCCCCGTTTACTTCAACATTGGGAATATAGCTGTCGTACGCAGGTTCAAAAACGACCACCTCATCACCAGGTTGCAGAATAGTGGTAAGCGCGGTATAAATGGCATATGTGCCACCGGGCGTTATGGTTATTTGCGAGTCGCCATCAATTGCAGCGCCGTACAGCTTATTCATTTTTTCCGCAAGCCGCTGCCGCAATATGGGCACACCGTTGGTATGTGCATACTGGTTATGGCCTTTTTGCATCGCCTGGTTCACCAACTCAATAAGTTCTTCACTCATCATAAAATCAGGAAAGCCCTGCCCCAGGTTGATGGCGTTACAATCAATGGCCATTTGGCTCATTACGGTAAAAATGGTGGTGCCAACATCGGGAAGTTTTGACTGGATGATCATAGGTTAAATTTAGCGAAGAGTTTTAAAAATGAACGGGAAAGTTGGTTTGAATAAGGAAAACCCTTTGTGTTGATATATTATTTTAAAAGGGTGCAGTTATATAATAACTGTTTTTCCACGTATATTTTTTGCATTTAAAAAAAAATGGTAGTTTACCAATGATTGTTGCGCATGTTGATATACTAAAGATAAAATACCCAATGGTGTAATTATCAGCGCCCCAAATTTTTCCAGGCCTTTACCTTAAAATTAAAAATATGGCCGTTATTAAACTTGCAAGAAATTCATCTAAAGCGCTGTTGCTTTTTGCTATGGCATGTATTGCCATTGCCTGCAAAAAAAGCGCATCAAATTATAATACACTGCCGCCAATAACACAGGAAGGCAACGGGACTTTTGGCTTCAAAATTAACGGCGAGGTGTGGGTACCGCACAACCCTTGCCGCGATAATCCCTTCTCACCCAATGCTTGTGAACTTTCATACCAGGTAACCCCGCTTCCACGTGACAGCAATGGCAACGTACCTATCTTTTTTTCATTATTGGCCACAAGGATTGACAATAATAATAAGGAAACAGATTTCCAAATTATCCAGGAATATGGTGTTAATTTTTCAAAGGAAGGAAATGTTGCCGATTCGCTGAATATCAGCTACGCGACAAATGTGAACACTAATGATGGATCTTCCTTCGCACCAAATTATTCCCCTGCAGGTTCATGCGTCTTCCAGGTTACTAAAATAGATACAGTCCGCAATTTTATTTCAGGCATATTTCAATTTAACCTTGTTGAAAAAGTAAACGGGGTGGTAATAGCCACTTTAGCTTTAACCGATGGCCGCTTTGACCTTCCTTTTGGAACTGTGTGTTCGTGTTCGCATAATTAAAATAGGTACAAGTTTGTTTGCAGGCTATCCTCAATCATAAAATCATAGGGGCGTTTAAATAAAACATCAGTGATTTTTCATCCTGCAACATCCCTCATTCCCCCATATCCCTGCTTATTGTTATTTTCACAATATGTACGCCGCTACCGAATCAGAAAATATTAAGCCAAGTCAAAAAAAGCCCATCTTCCCGGTTAACAGCGCTTTGCGTAAATACCTTACCAAATATGGAAGGGAGGTAAAGCTGCCTGTTTCGTACCAGGACCTGCTGCACTTCAGGTACACTTTTCCGTTAAAAGATAAAAATGGAAACACAACCGCCTGGGAGCAGGCAAGCTATGACATGCGTGAATGGGAACACCTGCGCGAGGGCCTGGTTAAAATTTATGCTATTCTTAAAACGGAGGGCGATTTTAGTTTTATCAGCCATCTTGATGTGGCGCGTATTGACTTTTGCAGCTTTGGCAACAGCCAGCCTTTTCGCATACGGATTGTAAATAAATTCAACGACAATTACGACCATTACTATATTAAGCGCGCCGATGCCAGCCGCATATATGGGCTTGAACTGGAAGATATGCTTAGCCCCAACCGCATCACTTTTTTTACAAGCGCGCAAACATTAATAGAAGAGCATATTCCCGGCATACCCGGTGATGAGTTTATTAAAAATTACCTGGCAGACACAAAGACCAACCTGGTACGCTTTGCAAAGGAGTTTGTTAAGTTTAACGAGCGTTGTTTTATTTGCCTGCTCGGCGATATGCGCAGTTATAATTTTGTGGTGGATATAACGCCCGACATTGAAGATGTGCAATACCGCATACGTGCCATAGATTTTGACCAGCAATGTTATGAGGGCAGAAAGAATATGTACCTGCCGCAGTTCTTTAAAGAAAATTATCCTTTTGTTGAAGCGGCTATTAAAAATTTGAATAAAGAATCCATAGAACAGTACCAAGCGGAAGAAAGGACCAACATCGTTTTCAGGCTTGCTGCTTCACGCTACCAAATAAAAGAGCTGCTGGATATTATGAGCCATGATGATATTTCAAAACCGGAAAAAATTGAACAGCTAAAGCTTGAACTGGCAAATCATTTTCACCAGCTTGCATTTTTAAAAGCAAAAACGATGGGTCAAATTGTAAAAACCCAATTGAAAGAAACCCTTCGCAAGAGTTTATTGCTGGTGCCAAAGAAAAAAGCCGGTGCCTAACGTCTAAGAAATATGAATAAGCAACGTAAGAATAACAACCACAAAATTTAATGTATTTCAGTTGAATGTTGTACAATGCAATTTGTATATTCGTTAGCAGATCACAGATAAAAACAATACCCGGTATAATATGAATGGCCAGAGCAGCAAGGCATCTCCAACCACCCTTCTTCCAAAAGAGAAGGAAACCAGCCTGTTGCTTGTTATTGTAGCTTCGGCAGCCGGTACATTGATTGAATGGTACGACCTGTTTGTAGCCATCATTCTTGCAAGCACCCTGTCAGACCAATTATTCCCCGGCAATTCAAAATTTCTGGATACACTTGGCGTGGTAGGCTCATCTTACTTAATACGTCCAATTGGCTCACTTTTATTTGGCAGGATAGGTGATAAAAAAGGGCGTAAGCGTTCTTTTCTGCAATCGTTGCTGCTTATGGGTGCTGCAACTTTTTTAATAGGGTGTTTGCCCACCTTTAGGCAAGCAGGTTGGGCGGCGCCCATACTGCTGCTGGTGTTGCGCCTTTCCCAGGGACTTGCCATAAGTGGCGAATATGCCGGCGCTACTATTTATGTGGCAGAACATGCACCCGCAAACAAACGGGGTTTTTATACGGGTTTTATACAGGCTACAGTACCTTTTGGGCTGTTGATCTGTTTGATGACAGTGTTTGCAACCCGCTCAAGCATGAGCACGCAACAATTCAGCGACTTTGGGTGGCGCATACCTTTTTTATTCAGCAGTGTACTGGTGGTATTGAGTTATTTGGTGCGCAGGCGGCTGAAGGAAAGCCCTTTGTTTAATCGTATGAAAGAAGAAGGTAAAGTTGCACAGGCGCCCATTAAACAGGCCTTTAAGGTAAAAGGTAATTTACGGCTTATGATGCTGGCTGTTTTTGGCGGTAATGCTGCGCAAAGCACTATTATGCACTGCGCGCAATTTGTGTCACTGTATTTTTTACAGAGAACAGTGTTGATACCTGATAACACTGCTTTACTTATTCTGGCAGTTGCTAATTTAATGGGCGGAATATTCTTTCAACCTTTTGGGGCGCTAAGCGATAAAATAGGCAGGAAAAAAGTTATACTCTCCGGCCTTATATTAAGCATCGTTATCATTCCCGTGGCCTTTTATTTGTTTATGCAATTTGGCAACCCGCAGGGATTGTCAACTGTACATTCTATCAGCCCTTCCGTCATCTTCCTGTTTATTTTATTGGTATTCGGCATGAGCATTTGCAGCGCAATGGTATATGGCCCGATGGGTGCTTTTATGCTTGAGCTATTCCCTACTAACATCCGCTATACCAGCATGGGTTTTAGTTACAACATAGGTAACGGCGTATTTGGCGGCTCAACTGCTTTTATAACGGAGTTTCTTAAAAAAAGCCTGGTGGTTGGTATTGCCCTGGCGCCTTTTATTGGCTTAATATACCCCTTATCGCTCATTCTTATTGCCATCATTATTAATGCGGCATACGTGCCGGAAACTTATAAAAGAAGTTTAACGGAATAAAGTGATGGCTGTAATTAGAGGTTAGGTTTTAAAAAACCAAGGAATTTAAAGACTCTATAATGTTTTGTGTTCGCAATTGTAAACAGGCAATTTTATGTTCCATAGGAATCCCGCGAGGCGGGATGGGTAGAAAGTGATTGGTGCAGCGTTCCATAGGAATGCCTGGTGCTAACCGGTTTAATTACTCAGCAATGTGTCTTGTCCTGGAGTCCTTGATGGCACGAGACGTTCCTATGGAACGAAATTCAAATTATTTCAAATATTCTACCCACCAAATGCCCCGATGGGGCATGAAAACTATTAAATGGATAACTTGCAGGAAGCCAAAAAGAAATTATCACACTATCCTTCATCGAAGCAATATCAATTTAGTTATGATTGCTTCAAGAAGAAAACTTTTAGAAGATGCCGGTAACGCGTTTATTACTCACTCTTATTTTTTCTTTCTTTTTTATAAATGCTTTTGCGCAAATGAGCGATAGCATAAAAGTGCTTTTTATCTATGGCTCAAAGCCTGCCGGCGAATTTAAAAATACGGAGCACCGCTGGTTTGGGGGAGTGAGAGGAGGGCACGTAGCAATCCAAATAGGCCCGGATAAAGTGTTAAGCTTCAGGTCAACAAAATATAACCCCTGCCATATTTTATCGGCACGGCATTCAGCCAAATATGCGTCTGTTTTTGAGATAAGAACAGTACATGCCACGTGGGAAATATTCCCACCGCATAATTATATTATTGACAGCCTCAAACGTGCTGAGGTAGTAATACCTATTGACTCAACACAACGCGCAAGGATTGATAGTATTACCAAAGCATACACAAAACAGGCTCCGTACGATTACGCTGTGTTTGGTATGCGCTGCGCCTCGGCTTCTTATGAAGTACTCGGGCAAATTGGTGAGATCGTTAATACCCACAAACACCTCGATTGGCTGCGTGTTTTTACAGTAAAAAACCTTCGCACGCTGCTCTTTAAAAAGGCGGAGAAAAACAAGGATAAAGGATGGATAAAGCGCGTGTATCCCGGTTCTTCAAAAAGAATATGGGAGAAGGATTGGTGATTAAAGGAAGATAACCACATAGGCATATAAGAAAACATAGGAACACATAGATATATAAAAACTATGTGTTTCTTATGTGCCCTATTGTGGCTATGTGGTGAGAAGCTCCGCACCATCTTTGGCCACGCCATGTAAATACTTAATTGTTGCAGCGTCTAATGAAGATACATCTGCCCCGGCTTCGAAAAGCAATTTTACACAGGCTTGCTGGTGGTATAAGTTAGATAGATCGTTTTTCATTAATGCATGAACTGCCCAGTCAACCGGCGTGCCATTGTAACTCCTGTCGTGCAAATTAATCCCTGCTTCTGCCTGTATTAATCGTTCTACCAACTTATCCCTGCCGCAATATGCGGCCCAATGCAAAGCCGTTTCCCCGTCATTGCCTGAAATGTAATGAACATCTGCGCCATTGTCAATATAAAAAATCCCTAACTGTTCCGCATGAAGGCTGGCTGCTGCAAGAAGCGGAGTGTCTCTTCCGTCCAACTTATCGCCATTAATATTGGCGCCAAAATGTAAAAATATTTTTGCTATTTCAATAGCTTCTTCATCGGTGATTTTTTTTGAAAAAACGGCATCGCAAATTCTATGCAGGGGATGTGCCTTTCTTGTATCGTCGCGGGAGAGTGATACCCCTTCGTTGGCAAGCCCGGGGTTTTCCTCAAGCGCCTTTCTTATGCCTTGGTAATCTTTGTTTTCAATCTTTTTTAAATCAATATCAGTTTGCATAGAAACTTTTTAATGTTTTGCATGCCATACCCATGCCGGTTTAAGTATTCATCCACCCAAGGTAAGAAAATATTGAGCAGAATGCAATACTCTGCATTTTTCACGATCATCAATCTTCATTTGTCTTAAGTTTGATAAAATTATCAATGTGATCCCTATAATATTTTCTGACAGGTTGCTGCAATCGAATACCGAACGTACAGTATTAGCTGCTGATGTTGGCGGCACAAAAGTTAACCTTGCACTATATACGATATCAGCCGGCAAAATGGAAGCCCGGCAAACAAAACAATACCATTCCGCTGCATTCCATTCATTTTCCGAAATAGCCAACAGCTTTTTTTTAGAATACAGCATTGAAAAACCGGGGAGCATTTGTGCCGGTGTGGCAGGTGCAGTGGTAAACGGCAAAGCGCATCTTGTTAATTTGCCTTGGGGGATAAGCGCGGAGCAAGTTAGTGATGAAACCGGGGTTGGAAAGGTTACATTGATAAATGATCTTGAAGCAAACGCCTATGGCCTTGCCTTGTTAAAAGATGAAGACCTTACTACGCTGCACAAAGGTGATCCGTTTGCTGGAAATGCAGCTATAATCGCTCCGGGCACGGGATTGGGCGAAGCAGGTTTATTTTGGGATGGCGGTTTTTACCGGCCATTTGCCACAGAAGGCGGCCATTGTGATTTTGCTCCGCGCACTGATCTTGACACAGAACTGCATACATACCTTAAGCAAATACACGGCATAGTTAGCTGGGAGCATGTGGTATCCGGCCCGGGTATCCTTTCGGTGTATAAATTCTTGCGTGATGTAAAGAAAATGGAAGAACCGGAGTGGCTTAAAAATGAAATGCAGATAGAAGACCCTTCAGCTGCGATAAGCGAGGCGGCACTGCAAAACAAGGCAGAAATATGTGTAAAAGCAATGGATCTTTTTGTTGAGCACCTCGCAAGGATATGTACAATTATTGCACTTAAAATGAAGGCTACAGGCGGTATATTTTTAGGCGGTGGCATAGCGCCAAAAATTGTAAAGCTATTACAGGAGGAACTGTTTGTTGAAACATTTACTACTTGCGACAGGCAGAAAGACCTGATGGATATTATACCTATACAGGTTATTATGAATGACAAAACCGCTTTATTAGGGGCTGCTTTTTATGGAGCTTATTCATAGAAATTCCAATAAAAGGCAAAGTACCAAATTCCAATTTTGAAAATTAAAAATCGTAAACGGCAAGTAAGAAGGCTTCGCCTGGAATTTGAGTCTTATTCAGCACTTTCTTTCATTTGGACTTTGGGGTTTTTTCTCACCTGGTGCTTGTTAATCATATTCTTTTTGTAAAAATAAAATTAAAGAAGTAAGGTATTTACGGTGGCCTTCAAGCATTTGAGTGTAGCCGTTTATAGCAATTTCTGTTACCCAGCAATAGTTATAGTACCGGTTTATCTTATCTTTATCAGCCGTCACCATCACATAAACAGATGTTGGAAATGTCCTGAGTTTTTTTGTATAAGCCATGTCAAAAATTTGCAGAACGTTATCCTGCGTTTTAACAAGGCCGTCTTCCACAAATTTATATTGATCCTGTATATAATTTAGGTTCGCTTCATAAACTGCAATACTGTCTAAAACGCTGTTATTTTTTATTAAACGGTAACCGCCGGCATTTCGCAATTGCACCATCGTAATATCATTACTCTTAAAATAAACTGAATTGAAAAGGTATTTCATTGTATAATAAAAAAGCGAGTCCTGCACCTTTACATCCGCAAGCTTATCCTTCGAAACATTTCTTATGCTGTCAAACCCTTTCATTTGGTCTGTATTGGCAGTAATAACATACCTGAGCATTGTGGTATCATCTTTAAGATTCTTTACCAGGCTTGATATATAATAATTTTCCTTCTCATTGTCTGAAAGGTGTTCTCTTATATTCTCTGCAATAAACCCCATGGTAACTGCCAGGAATATCATCAGGAATTCCAGGAAATATTCTTTAAAATGTTTCTTTTTGTGATGCAGATCGGGATGATGATGTACTTCCATATTTTCAGTTAATGGTTGGCCGGTAATTGATGGCTCAGGCATTCCAGGCTGGATACCAGCTTCCGGAAATTTCTCCTTGTCTTCCTCACTTTCTTCCTGCTGTATGTTTTGCTCT
Source organism: Bacteroidota bacterium (assembly GCA_013286305.1). GTDB lineage: Bacteria > Bacteroidota > Bacteroidia > Chitinophagales > Chitinophagaceae > JABDFW01. The sequence goes on along the minus strand of JABDFW010000024.1, from coordinate 18,126 downwards.
TCGGGCATACTTATATCATTTGGTTCCCCAAACTGCAATCGCCGGGTGTGTTAACACAACAGTTGATGCATCATTTTCAATGCGCTCCAGTTCAGCTACCCATGCGGCGTGCTCATTTTTGGTTGCAAGCTTTTTGGCTAACAAAGCGTTTTCTAAAGCTTCAGCCGTTAGCCGGTACATTCTCCTTACAGTGTTTTTATTTACCTCAAAAACAACATCAGCGTGGCTACCTGTATTTTGCAATTCAATTTGGTTAAAATAAGCAGGCAATTTCCGTCCTATTAGCCCATCAACAAAAAGTGCCAGAAAATATTCTTTTATCTTATCATAGGCCCAGCTTGCCGGGTAGCTATTACTGGCATTTATGTCGGGCTCCTGGGCAAATACAATTCCACCCGGTTTGCAAACTCTTTTCATTTCCCGCAGAATAGTAACCGCATCCGGCACATGCATCAATAAGTAACGGCTAAAAACAAGATCAAAGCTGTTATCTTCAAAAGGCAAATTTGTTGCATCGGCGTTTATAAATTCAATATTAGCGTTTTCTTTTACTGAAATGGATTTAGCTGTTTGTACCAGGTTGTTATCAATATCCATGGCAGTTATGGCAGCGCCGGCAAAATGTTTTGCCAGCAGCCTGGATGTTTCGCCAATGCCGCAAGCAATATCAAGTATCCTGGCATCTTTTTGGGGAAGATGGATGCATTGCAAAGCCCTGCCTGTAAGTGGCGCTAAGTTTGCTGCAAGCAGCTGCTGGCGCTCAAGGTTCTTTTCATCAATAGTGTAATTGCCGCCTTTTTCAGTCTCTGCGGGCACAGGTTGTTTTGTTATGCTTTGTTGCTCATTCATTTATTATAGCACTTTTTTTAATTCGCCTTTTTGCCCTGTATTAATAAACCAGGCTTTTACAACATTGCCGTTATTATCCGTTTCAAATTGTATCTGCTTATCAGTCCCATCCCCATAAAAGAATTTTGTATTCGACTCCGGCTTTAACTCAATGTCAGCGGTACCGTTCCGGTGCCGGTAAAGTTTACCATCCTTGTCAATGAATTCAAGTGTGAGAAAAGCGGAGTACTTGCCTGCATAGTGCCGCACCAGCGATGTATCAATTTTTACTTCCTTGTGTTCGTATGGCATTAACAGTGTATCGCCGAATAAAATTGATTCTATTCCTGCTGCCAGGAAACTTACGCCCCATTCGTTGTTTGAAAGTATGATCACTGTTTTATTACTGTCGGCATAGCTTTTAATAAATGTGGCATAGCCTGGCCAGCCGCCTGTATGTGAAATAATTTTACCCCTGTCTGATTTGGGTTGTACACTAACGCCAAAGCCGTAAAAATTTGCAGTACTCCGCGGTGATGTTTGCACAAGCGGCGAAAGCATTTCATTGATCGTGCTTTGGCTTACAAGCTTTGTTGTGTATAAAGCCCTTTCCCACTTAAACAGATCACCGGTAGTGGTGTTTACAGTGCCATCGCCGGTAATGCCATCCAGCCAATATACCATATCATCGGCAGGCAGCACATCCGGCAAAATGTATTTATTCAGGCTGTCTGAATGTACAAACCCCAATGCATAATTGTTTGGAATTTTGTTGGAAGAGCGCCGGGTATTATAAACAAAAGAGTTTTTCATGCCCAGCGGCATAAAAATATTTTTAGCAAGAAAATCATGATAGCTCATTCCTGAAACCTTTTCAATGATTGAGCTTAGCACAGCATACCCTGTATTGCTGTATTCCCATTTTTCACCGGGCTTAAAATGTGCAGCGGGTTTTTCAGTCGCGAGAAATGTGATCATGTCACTATTGAATGCTATTTTTTTATGATCCCATTTTTTAGCCATTTCATCCATATAATCAGGCAAGCCGGATGTATGTGTAAGCAACTGGCGTATGGTGATATTTTGATAGGGCAGCTCAGGGAAGAATTTTCTAAGGCTATCATCCAGGCTCAGCATCTTTCGTTCTTTTAAGATGAGTACCGCCATTGCAGTAAATTGTTTTGATACGGAAGCAAGCTCAAAGCTTGAAGTGTTATTCAGCATGCGTTTTGTATCATAGTCTGCATAGCCAAAAGATTTTTGCAGAATAATATTGCCCTTGTCGGCTACCAGCACATTGCCGTTAAAATGAAAATATTTTGATTGCCCGCTTACAAATTCATCAAGCAACTGTGCGGTGTTTGTTTGGGCTGATAAAGCCAGCGGAGCGAATAGAAAGAATATTATTTTTCTCATATTGACAGGTTTGTAATGATGCGTTAATGATTGGCCCGCTTTTTAAAAAACGTATCTATATTCCACTTATCCCATTCCTTCGGCAACAAAAAAAGTGCTGCCAGCAAAATAGCCCTTGGTATTACATGCTGCAAATCCCAGATGGGTTGCATCAATCCATGCCCGAAAGAAACAACCAGCAGGTCAATAGCCAAAAGGTACAAAGCATATTTTTTAAACAGGCCAATGATGAGTAAAAACCCACAGATCATTTCCACGTACGATGTGTAATAAGCCGTTGCCCATATTAACCAGGTGGGCAAAAAGGTTTTCTCAAAATCTTTAAAAAACATGCTATACACATTGGTTACACCAATTGTAAACATTTTGCCAAAGCCCTGCATTAAAAAAATTATGCCGAGCAACGCCCTTATAAAGAATAAACCTGCGGCCCTTGCAGTTGTGGTTTCCATGATTGCTGTTAATTGGCAGTATTGGCTTTAAACACCCGTATAAAATTGCCGCCTAATATTTTTTCAATATCCGTTTTACTGTATCCCCTTTGTACCAGTGCCTGTGTTATTTTTGGATAATCTTCTACGCCGTCTAAACCAAGTGGCGATGATTCACTGCCATCAAAATCAGAACCTAAACCCACATGATCAACTCCAATCAGTTTTACAATATAATCAAGATGGTCAATAAGCATTGATATCGGCGGGCGCATACTTTGCACTTCTGCTTTGTATTTTATGTACAGGTAGTCGTCAGCAAAATATGGGTCGGCATTGGCTTTAAGAAGTGAGTCCCTTTCTGTCTTATGCTCATCATTAAATATTTTCTTCTTTTTTTCATAGTTGCTGTCAATAAAACCAGAATAAAAATTAAGATGTATCACGCCGCCATTTTTTCCAACCGCTTTTATCTGGTCATCCCTCAAATTCCTTGGAACAGGGCATAAGCTATATACGCAGCTGTGCGATACAATAATGGGTTTGGTACTGGTGTTAATAGCATCCCAAAAAGTTTGTACGCCTACATGCGAAAGGTCAACCATCATTCCCAGCTTATTCATGTGCCTCACTACCTCTTTACCGAATTCATTCAGGCCTTTCTTTTGGTTCTTCAGTGTATCAAGGGTTTCAGCCCATGCTGATGTTGCCCAGCTTGTGGAGTTGTTCCAGGTTAAGGTCATGTAACGTACGCCGCGGTTAAACAGGTTATCAAGGTTAGACAATTTGTCTTCCATCATGTGGCCGCCTTCTACGCCTATCATTGATGCCAGTTTGTGCTCATGCACTGCCTGCATAAGCTCAGCAGGTGTTTTAACCAGCATCATTTTGCCGGGGTTGCGGGCTATCCATGCATACAGCGTGTCTATCTGCCGGTTGGCATAAGTGTAAGGGTTTTTCTGCAGCTCATCGCACCACACAGAAAATATTTGCACTTTAACACCGCCTTCTTTCATACGTGCAAGGTCGCTGTAGGTTTTGCCTTTTAAGTTCTGGTCAAAGCTGTAGCCTTTGGTTATGCAGGTGGTAAGAATATCGTTGTGTGTGTCTATCAAAATTGCATCATTATGAATTTTTTGATACGATTGTGCAGATGCATTGCCTGCTAACATAAGGAGAATAATGAGAAGCTTGTTGAATGATTTTTGCATGATAGTTTAATGGCTTTATGTTTAGATAAAGTAAAAATAAAGGTATTCAAATTATTTCAGCACAAAGGATAATGCATATACCATAAGCAGGGCAGTAATACCCATTAGTATGGTGGCAACCGAATATACCTTAAGCATTGTTTTCATTTCAAGCGAAGAGAATTTGGTTATCACCCAAAAATAGGCGTCGTTGGCATGGGATATCATCATAGAGCCCGCACCCATTGAAAGTACACAAAGCAGTTTGCCATTATCGGTATTCAGGCCTAAAGGCAATAATAATGGCTGCACGATGGATGCAGCCGTAATAATGGCAACAGTGGAAGAACCCTGCGCTGTTTTTAATATGAACGTGAGAAGAAAAGGAAATAATATTCCGATGCTGCCTAAAGGAACCGCTTCGCTAAAGTGCTGGCCAACCTTTGTAGCAGCCAATACAGCCCCAAATGCGCCACCCGCGCCAATAATTACCAATATCCCCCCTGCTTTTTCTGCAGCCTCCTGTAACAGCCTTCCTACAGCCTCCTTACGCCATGCGTTGCCGGCTATAAATGCAAATACTACGCCTATGGCTAAAGCTATAACGGGATCGCCAAGAGAAGAAAAAATGTTAAGCCACCCCCCTGTAGCCTGTTTGTCTATCACTAAAAAAGATTTAATGGCGATCAATACAATAGGCGCTATCACCGGTAAAAAAGCTTTTATTGCCGAAGGCTGCTTTTGTTTGGTTTCCTCTTCATGCTCTTCTTCAAAATCATCATCGGTAATAATTATTTTTTTGCCTGCAAGATTTGCCCATGCATAACCAACCAGCATAACAGGTATGGCAACGGCTATACCCGCCAATATCAATCTTCCAAAATCAACGCCTATAACGCCTGCTGCCGCAGCAGCTCCGGGATGCGGCGGAATAAGGCAGTGCACCGATAACAAACCAGTTGCAAGACATATGCTCATGATCACTTTTGAAATGCCGGTACGCTTTGCCATAGACCGGTTTAAACCGCTAAGCACAATATACCCTGAGTCGCAAAAAATGGGCAGGCCAACAATAAAGCCTGTAATACTCATAGCAAGCGCAGCATGGCGAGGCCCGGTTTTTTTAAGTATCCAGGCAGCCATTACCCGGGTACTTCCTGTATGTTCGAGCAGCACACCTAAAGTTGTTCCTAAAACAATAAGAAGCCCCAGGCTTTTCATAATGCTGCCAAAGCCATCCTTTACTGCATTAATAGTGTCGGCAACCGGCATTTGCACACCAAAGCCCACTACAAAGCAGGCAAGCAGCAGTGCAAAAAATGCATGCACCTTATACTTTGCGGTAAGCACTATAATAAGCGCTATACCAATAAGTAAACTTATCTGTACCTGGAGAAAAGAAGCAGTCATATTGCAGCTTAAGATTTGTAAGATAGTCAAACAGTGTGGAAATTTTTTGGCGGAATATAAAATCTCTATATTTTCACGGTGCAACCAAAAAAATAGGCCCCTGTAAAAACAGGGGCCGCAACCAAAACTAACTGCTTATGAGAAAAATTGTATCTTAAATATTTTTAATTAAATAGTCTCTTTTTTCACTTCTCACATTCACAACATAAAGGTACAATATAAAATAACCAACAAGGGTTATAAAATCTATAAATTGTACAATTTCAGCGGTGAAACCCTAAAATCCTGCTTTCTTTAACATGCCCTTCTATCTCTCTTAACAATCCCTTCATAAAAGTATATGCAATCGAAATGCCAAAAACTGACTTTGGGCGTACAAAGATTTGATTTTTGTCAGGTATTTTGAGATTTCTGATTTCGTGATTTAGCGATATTGGGATTTAGAACAAATCACCAAATCCCAAGATCTCAAAATCAGCAATCTCTTTATCGTAGCATATTTCTGATTTCGGGATTTAGTGATATTGGGATTTTAGGTAAATCGCCAAATCCCAAGATCTCAAAATCAGCAATCTCTTTATCGTAGCATATTTCTGATTTCGGGATTTAGTGATATTGAGATTTAGGATAAATCGCCAAATCCCAAGATCTCAAAATCAGCAATCTCTTTATCGTCATATATTTCTGATTTCGGGATTTAGTGATATTGAGATTTAGGATAAATCGCCAAATCCCAAGATCTCAAAATCAGCAATCTCTTTATCGTCGTATATTTCTGATTTCGGAATTTAGTGATATTGGGATTTTAGGTAAATCGCCAAATGTCAAAATCGCTAAATCAGCAATTGCTTAAGTTTGTACAAACAACAACATGTATCCACCAGGCAGCGATGAGTATTTTATGCAATTTGCCCTTAAGGAAGCGCGCTTTGCGTATGAAGAAGATGAAGTGCCCATAGGGGCTGTGGTAGTGGTTAACAATAAAATAATTTCGCGGGGGTATAACCAGGTAGAGCGCCTGAATGATGCTACTGCACATGCAGAAATGATAGCCCTTACGGCTGCTTTTAATCATTTGGGTTCAAAATATATAACCGAAGCTGCTTTGTATGTAACGATAGAGCCATGCCTTATGTGTTGTGGGGCAATGTACTGGAGTAAATTAGGGCGTATTGTATATGGCGCCGCTGATGAAAAAAATGGCTTTAAGCATATTACAAAAAGCAACTGGCCCTTTCATCCAAAAACGGAACTGGTAAAAGGCATTCTTGAGGATGAATGTGCGCAGTTGATAAAAGATTTTTTTAAAGCCAAAAGGTAAAACCCTGAATTGTAAGTATATCTCGCTCAATCTTAAAGATTTTTATTTATGCGGCTGCATTATTAAATGGCATGTCTGATTCTTTTTTCCTGAAGCCGCTAATAATAGACGCCCCTTTCTGGAAAACGTATTTGTACGGTTTTACCAAGAGGGAAAGCATACTTTGTTTATTTTCTTCCACACTTGTAGGATCAAAACTCTCCACATGCTGAATGGTAAAAGAAACGCGGCGTGAAGAAAGATCATTAATGATCGCTACACCATGCAATACAAAACTGTAAGGCATGCCTTTTCTGTAACAATGCAACTCAGCGGCAAATACATCCCAGGTTTGTTCGGTAAGCGGGAAATAACTGCACTCAAAGTGAATGGTATTGTCATCATCAAAATCTAAATGCCTGATAAGGGCAACAGGGAGTTTTTGAGAAGATTCATTGAAACAAAAGAAGGTTGCTTGCCCCAGCTCTTTTATTTTGGGTAAATAATCACTGCTTAACTGATCACTTCGGTTTTCTGCTTGACTTGTTTGGTGTTCCATAACTCAGCGTTTTTAAACGATTTAATAATTGATATAATTGACATACTTACAGCCATTTGCGACGCTCGGTTGCATAAATTTAACAATTATAATCCTGCCAACCAAGCCTTTTCTAAAATTTAATGCCACTATCTGTAATACTAATAGTGTGCCGAAAAAACTTTTTGTGCCGCGCATTTGATGCTCTTGAGTTTTTTGTAAAGTAAGTAATTGCTTTTAATACACTTTCTACCGAAAAAAGGGGATATCACCCTTTTTCTATGACTTTTCTATGAAGTAAAAGTAAAATACAGGCCGGGAATAACTATTGTGAGATTTCACATGAAATGAATGTTATTTTTCACTCCTAAAATGAGAAATTAAAAACAGCCTTGAAGTGCCAAATAACCTTTTGCATGTTATAAAACAATTTATAATCTCAAAAAAGAAACTAAGTTACGTGGCACATTAAAAATATGCCCCTTGTTTTATTGTTGTATAAATCGGGCCTGCAAAAAATCCACTTGTTAAATAATCGCCGCCGTTTGCTTGCTACAACCACCCATTTGCAAAATGTACACGAATTGCAAGGCTAAACACTTTTGTTTTGCATACAATAAACTGGTTGTTTTGTGTTATTGTACATAGCCGGGCCAGGTTACTGAACCAGCCCAAAGGCTGACGGGGAACAGCTGCTCCGGCTTCACTAACGATAATATTAAGCACCACGTTTTTAGTGTAGTACACTTGTATAGCAAAAGCTTTTTTCATTCAGGGGGTAAAGAAGAAAAGCTAAGCGTGCAAGTGTGCTATGCCTTTTTGAATATCATAATACTGCTAAGGTTTAATTTGAAAAAATATTTTGCCTTTCTTCAAATTGTAATAATACTTTTTAACCTTAAATTTTAAAACTATGAAAAGGGTTTATGTATTTTTAACTGCCCTTATTCTTGTTGCATTTTCCGCAAGGGCACAGTACAATAATAATACGCCTCAAAATGGTTATGCCCAATTTACCACTGTACCAAACGGCATGTTTAACGGGGCCTATGTTTTTACATTTGAGTTTTGGGTGAAGACAACTGAAACGGGAAGCAATAACATTTATTGGCAACGGCCTTGCCTTTTTGGTAATGCAACCTATGGTGATAATTCCGGCGACTTTGCTATCACCACCAACAACGGTTATATAGGCATGTGGGAAGGCATATCCAACAGGAATACAGACCAGTATTTTGTTTCCACATTCGCGAGGATAAACGATAATCAGTGGCATCATATAGCGGCTGTAAATAATGGCCAGTCAATTTTTTTATATGTTGACGGGCGCAGTGTAGGCTCGCTGGTTTCAGGTAAGCCGTTAAGAACAGGCAAAGCGCCGCTAACTTTTGGGGCCGCCTCATTCGACTATAATCTTAACGGCAGTTTACCCGGCAATATAAATTTTCCATCACAAGCTTCGTTTGGGGAAGTAAGGCTTTCCAACTCGGTAAGATATATAGGAAACTTTGTTCCCGAACGGTCATACTCCGCCGATGCAAACACTATGCAGCTCTATCATTTCGGTAACCAGGGAAACCAACAAAACAACTTTGGCAACCAGGACAATGGTTATCACCCACCTTATGAATACAGGGGCGACGCATATATTCCAAAGGCTACACTGTATCTTAGGGATACCGTGCTAACCGGCAGGTTAACTGTTGGCCGAAGGAACCCTGGTTTGAATGATGAACAGGTTGTGCGGTTTGCTGAAGGCAACTCACCCAACTTTAATTTCTACAGGCTGGAGGACGTAGTTGGCTTCCAGATAGGCGTTGATTATTTTGAACCAAAATTTATTTCTGCAACAAGCGGTTTAAATACGCCATTTCCAAAAACCGTCCTCAAACGCCTTACCTCCGTTGGCACACCAATGGCGATGTATGAATATGAAAACAGAGCGAACATAAGAAACGCCGCCGGTGTGCTGGAAGTTAAAACACAACTGGTATATCTTATTGGGCTGCCCGGGAGTATGGATGATAAAGTCTATTCACTTTCTGATAATAAGTTCTCACCAAAGTTTGATGAAAAAGTTAGCGCTATGGTGCAGGACAAACCAGCGCTGGCTGATAAAATTAAAAGCAAGAACAAAGATTATTTCTATGCTGCTTTTACTACCGATGAGCACAGGCTAAGGGTGTGGTGGAATATTATTAACGAATACAATACGCCCAATTAAGATGCGCATTTAATTACAGCACTTCCTGCAAAACCTGCAGGCTTCTCAGTTCGCCAAAGTCTGAAATGTGCAATGCAAAAAACAACTGGTATGCCTGCAATAAACTTCTGCGCGTGTTGCGGTTAAGCGAAATGTTTTGAAGGTTGTTATAAAACATTACATTGTTTATTTGCGATGTAATGTTTGATAACTCCTCTGTTACATAATACGCGTGCGCTGGCGGCTCGTGTACAAACATTCCTTCCTGCAGGTCTAATATGGGCGTTAGCGTGCTGTATGCGCCCTGTATGCGTAAACCAAGCTCCGCTGCAAGGCGCAGCGTAAAGAACAATGGAAGGTTTGCCGTTAACGTATCATTGCCCGTATCAAGCTGCTTTAATGTATCTTCTGTAAAATAAAATAATTCGGGGTTGGCTTCGGGTTGTTTGAGGCTGTGCTGCAGCAGCTCAATCATGTACATGGCCGCTGCATTTTTTACCACGTTATAAAAAACATGCACGTACAAATAGCTCCACTGAAACTCTTTAATGAACTGGAGGTTTTTTAATTCATTATGATACACTTCCATTTCAAGCATAGCGCCCGCCTGAAAGTAGTTGCCTTTGCCCTGCGATGTTTTGCTGCTTTTGCGGACGCCCTTTACAATATAGCTTTGTATGCCAAACAACTCAGTATAAGCCGTGGTAATAACACTGGTTTCACCATAAGCAATGGTGCGTAGTATAATGCCTTTGGTTTTGTGTGTCATGAAGAAAGTCCGGAAGACCGAAAGTCGGAAAGTCCGAAAGTAAGAAGAAAAAATAGTCGGAAAGTCAGGAAAGTCCGAAAGTCCACAAGATTGCAATATGCACAAGTTCGCAAGTGGCCTCTTTTATAATCGCACTACTTTCCGACTTCCTGACTTTCGGTCTTCCCGACTTTTCTTCCTATCCTTCGAATGTACTGTAGAAGTAAGGCGTTTTGGCCTCAAACTCGGCGCTGCAGGTATCTACCATTTTATACACCCTTGTAATGCCAGCCGCTTTACGCTTTTCATATACCTGCTCTTCGGTGCAGGTGTTTTTGAGTATGCGGGATATCTGTTCATCGCCAAAACCATTCTTCTTGGCTTCTTTTAAAAGATCAAGCGGCAGGGTTTCCAAAGTGTGTTGCGCTATCTTTTTTTCAATCACGCATATTTCCTGTATCTGGTAAATAAACCAGCGGTCAATAAGCGTTGCCTGAACAATGGTTTTTACGGTTACGCCCTGCATAAGGGCATCCTTAATGCGGAAGATGCGGTCCCATTTGGGTATTTTAATATATTCAACAATGTCTTCACTCTTCATCAGGCTTTTACCATAATAGCCAAGCCCTGTTGCTTCGTTCTCTAAGCTTTGGCAGGCTTTCTGAAGCGCTTCGGTAAAATTCCTTCCTATGGCCATTACTTCACCCACGCTTTTCATTTGCAGCCCCAGGGTATCGTTGGCGCCTTTGAATTTATCAAAGTTCCAGCGCGGCACCTTTACAATTACATAATCCAGGGCAGGCTCAAAATAGGCTGAAGTTGTTTTGGTTATCTGGTTCTTCAATTCATCCAGCGAATAACCAATGGCCAGTTTTGCCGCTATTTTGGCTATCGGGTAACCGGTGGCCTTGCTTGCCAGGGCAGATGAACGGCTAACACGCGGATTTATTTCAACTGCTATCAGTTGCTCTGTTTCGGGATTTTGGGCAAACTGCACATTACAGCCGCCTGCAAAATTGCCCAAGCTGCGCATCATTTTAATGGCCTTGTTACGCATATCCTGGAAGGCGGTATCGCTCAGCGTCATAGCGGGTGCTACTGTGATAGAATCGCCTGTGTGGATACCCATGGGATCTAAATTCTCCACGGTACAAATGATCACCACATTATCTTTCTGGTCGCGCAAAAGTTCCAGCTCAAACTCTTTCCAGCCAAGCACCGCTTTCTCCACCAGCACTTCGTGTATGGGCGATGCCTGCAGGCCACGCTGAAGCGCATCATCCAGCTCGCTTTTGTTGTGTACAAAGCTGCCGCCTGAACCGCCAAGTGTAAACGACGGGCGTATAACCAGCGGGAAACCAATTTCCTGCGCAAATTCCTTACCTTCTAAAAAGCTGTTGGCAACACGGCTTGGCGCCACATCAATACCAATATTTATCATCAGTTGCCTAAACTGTTCCCTGTTCTCCGCAGTGTCAATGGCAGCGATGTCAACACCTATCAGGCGCACATTGTATTTTTCCCAAACACCCAGCTCATAAGCCTCTTTACAAAGGTTAAGCGCAGTTTGGCCGCCCATGGTTGGCAACACGGCGTCTATTTGGTTTTCGTCCAATATTTTTTCAATGCTTTCAACCGTTAATGGCCACAGGTACACCTTGTCTGCCATCATCGGGTCGGTCATTATGGTGGCTGGGTTGCTGTTTATAAGTATCACTTTAATACCCTCCTCGCGCAGGCTGCGGGCTGCCTGTGAGCCGGCATAATCAAATTCGCAGGCCTGCCCTATAACGATGGGGCCGGAGCCGATAATAAGAACCGAATGAATGGAATTGTCTTTTGGCATGATTTGATAAATTGTGCAAATGTAAGGCGTGGCGGTTATTGGAGAGGTTATTTTTTCGGCCTCCCCCGCCGCAGCGGCGGGAAATACATTACCACGGAGTTGCGCTGAGTTGTTTTCACAGAGTTGAATTTTTTAACCACGAATTAAAATGAATTTCGCGAATTACACGAATTTTAGAAGAAACTCACGATGAGCGAACCGAAACCATCACCCTGAATCCCGCCTTTGGCGGGATCAGCGGGACAAAAACCATCCGTACAATGGTACGCCAATGACAACGTTTTTGTACGGAGGGTTTGTCTGAACCACGATTTGGGTGGATTTATGACCTGCCCGACTGTGTCATTCAGGCGGGGATGATGAGGATTGAAGGCTCTCTGCTGAAATGCCGTGCGCCAAACACTTCATCGCGTAAAGCATATAGCATAAAGCTTTGTGTTCCTGTATTTTTCTCTCATTCATTATTCAAGATTCCTTGTTCCTTGCTCGTTATTCAACCCGTACACAACCGTACAAATAAGCTATTTTTTTCATTTTTATTTTTCTGCAACAGGCATAATAATGGCGGTTTCTATCACATTATTTTCATCTCCCGTTTTACAAACCCGCCTGCCGACAGGCAAGCAACTGCCAAATCCCGAAATTTCGGGAAGGCTTTTTATAAAAATCCGTAGCTGCAAGAAACGGATAACAGTAAAGGTTTTTATTTTGCTGTGCTACAAACTGCCCGGTGTTAATGATGATGACCGCTCATGGCGCCTTCCACTTTAAAATATGGCTTATATTCTTCCAGGCGCATCAAAAGTTCTTCTCCTGATTTTTGTATTTTAGCAGTCTCTGTTTCATTAAGCGGCGAAATAAGGTATTCGTAAGGGCCTCTCCGGCCTTCGCCTAAGGTGTACGCGTCAGGGTTTACAAGAAATGGCGCTTGTGTTGAACTGGAATCTATACCGAGGTCTGCGTACGTGAGGTATGGGGCATAATACATGTAATGAGGTATACTTACGGAGGCGACATTATTATTGGCGGGATTACTGCTGGTGTATACCCTCATCATGGGTGCTTCCATGTAAGAGATGCCCGGCCGTGAAGGAGCCTTGTAGTACCCACGTTTTATCCTGGCTATTACTGTATCCTTTATTTGCAAAGGCGTGCATTTGCCGGAAGCGCGCATAGCCGATACATCAATGTAAATAGGCATGATCGTTTTGGCGCCTTCCGCATCATAGCTTATTGGCGTAGCGAGATCCTGCCGGAACTCCGGCCACTCCCATTCTGTTCTTGCCACAAAGCAAACGAAACCGTTTGATCCTTGCCTGGCGATATAGAACCCTTTGTCAGGATCGGTTAAATATACGGTGGCTGCAGCGCGTAATTGTGGCGGAAGCGCGCTTAGCGCAAAATCTGTTTCCAGGCCTACCGGCATTTTTTCCAGTTTCCAGTTGCTTTCTGTTTGCGCTGCGCAGTGGATAGCTATATTAAAAGTCAAAGTGAGCGGCAAGGTGCCAAGCCGGAGCATGGATAAAAATTTGTTAGTCATGGCATAAGTTTGGTAAATCAAATATAGGCCATCTTATTGTTTGCTGCCAAGGGCAAAAGCGACAGTTTACGGGGGTGAAAGCGGCATAGTTAAAAAAACAACGATATACCTCGCCTAAAAACATTAAATGGCATTGTGTCTAAAGCTAGTAGAAAAACTGCTCCAGAACAATCTTGCCTTCGGTAACCTGGAATACACAGATATCTTCCGCCCCGGGCGTGTCTCCACAACCGGATAATAGGGCTTAACTAAGTGACATTGTGTCTAAAGCTAGTAGAAAAACTGCTCCAGAACAATCTTGCCTTCCGTAACCTGGAATACGCAGATCTCTTCTAACTTCACGCGCGGCCTGTTCTTAAAAGTAACATCCCTTTTTAACCCTACGCTGAAGAAATTACCGGCTACTACCGGTTCGCTGCAATACTGGCTATGAATTGTTTCAATCATGTCACGGTTCGCTATGCTTTTGGCCTTAACGGCCTCCCGTCCTTCAGTTATTATCTGCACGCCCCTCAAAGCGGCATGTTCCGGTTCCCGGCATATCACGTTATTGTCATGCAGTTCATCCTGTATCTCGGTCCATTTGCTTTGGCTTGCCAGTTCGTAATACCGGTTTGCAACTTCCTGTGTTGTCATAAATATGTTTTTTTTGATAATGATTTTTTAACCGCACAAAGATGAATGGGAGGAGTGACAACCCTATGTCAGCAGCTTTGAAATAGTACAAAAAAAGAACTAGCATTGATTTCTTCGCAAAGTGTGTTCCTGCCGGCAATGTGGGACGGCAGGGCCGCCCGAACGGAACGGGCGGGCACTCTGAGACATACTTAATATTAATCGCCAGTATAACTTACATTCCAGACGGATTCCGACCACTCGGAATGGATTTTATATTAGAAATCCTTAGACGCCCTGCGGAAGTCTAAGGATAGCCCGGCTAAACCGCCTCCTATGTTGGACGTAGGCTTTTTCTATGTTGTTAATTTATGAATGAAGTCCGTAATAGCCGGAATATGTTCGTAAAGTCCTCTTCCTGCAACCGATGCTGTAACACTGCCTAACCATTTCATTGCTTTGCCAACGAGTTTTGGTTTGTCATTAGAAGTTTGTTCAATAAGAGATTTTAGTTCGTTAATTTCTTCTTGCGTAACTCCGTATGATTTAAGCTTTTCTTCATCACCTTGTTTTATCGTTGATGTATTTATAGTCTGTTCAACATTTACGCCTGTTGCAATATTTGTTGGGTTGTTGTCTCCGTAAATATGATTTGTAATAATATTTTTTACTTTTTCTTCATTTTCTTTGGTCATAGCAAATTCATTTTCAAGATTAGGAAATTCGTCATTTAGTTCGAGTAAGGTGTCTAATAGTTTTTGCTTTGTAAGTTCAATAATATTTTGATAAAAAGCAACATTCACTTCTTGATATGCTCCAATGAAATGACTTTCATATAGAATGTATTTTCGGTCAGATTCCTTAACCAAATTAAATAAAGCTGACGCTCTTACAGTATCAAGTTCGATTTCAACAGTAGCTTGCTTCGATTTGTCATTATACTTATTTAATTGATACTCGATAATAGAAATTGCTTCAAAAACTCTATGAAAGCAAACAAGGTCATATATATTTTGAGTTGGTAATATCAAAACAGGAATACCTACATTACTACTAGAAAATCGAAAAAAAATAGAGCATCGAATTTTTCTATAGTCTATAAGATTTAATTCATCTGTTTGATAACCTTCAAGCTCGTTTGTAAGCCATCTTTTGAAAGAATCATTCTTAATTTTACTCGATACTATTTTTGCTCTTGTCAAGGCTTTTGACAAACTGATGTTGTCATACGCTATGTCAGTAATAAGTTGTTTTATCATGTGAGGGTCTCTTTAAGCTTATACCCAACGTTGAGGTAGTTATTTCCAGTCAGTAAATACAACTCCTTCTTCCAAAAACAATCTATCTAACTGTCGCCAGTTTGGTTCAACGATTACAAGCCTTTTATTGAACAAGTCGTCACTTAAATAGCTCCCAGAATAGAAATAGTCAATATTAAGTATTTGTCTGTTAGTATTAGATAGATAATTTAAAGTTGACAAATAAAAGTCGATTTTATGCCCCTTTATATTAGCTACAAACTTTGGACGTGAATTTAGTTCTCTTCCAGTTTGACGAGGTGCTATGTAATCTAAGTATATAGTATTAGTATTGTCTCTGTCTTTTATTTTTGTAGAAATACCATCAGAGAAGTACCGCTCAAAATCATAAATGTCCCGCATTCTTTCAGCTTCTCGTATTTCAATAGGGATACAGAAAACAACAGTTTGAGGGCCGTTGTCGCTTGCTTCAACGATGCTTATTAAACCCTTTGTTTCAAAAGGAGATTTAGTTAAGATGCGCATGGGTAAACTGATTTATTAGAAGCATTTAATTCGTCCTCCGCTTTTTGACTTTCAAATTTATATTGATGTCCTATTTCTTCGATGGTTGCGAACGGCGCAATAATATAATCGTAACCAAATGAAAAGGTTGTTGTCTCACTTGTGGATTTTAGTGCAGTCCAGCCGTCAAAAACTTCAACTTGAGTTTTAACGGTATAACCTTTTAATTGGACAAACCGTGGTTTGGGAATTTCAAATTCAATTACTACTGCATTTTGGCCATATCTTAGCTGAGCCCAAATAGCTGCCAAAGCAATTGATGAACCAGTATAAAATCCTTTTCCTAATTCACCTTTGCCCATATTAACATCAACACTTGGTGGAGGACCTACTATTTTTAAGGCACTTGCTGCATCTGTCCCATGAAAACTAACATTGCTCATTTTGGTTGCTTTATAATTGCTCCTAACGTTAGGGCTTCCAGCTGTGCTGGCATTTATGACGTCCAGCCAGGAACCGCTGCTGATTAAAGATATAAAAGTACAAGTTAACAAACAAAAGCCCAGTGGCGTTTGTCCCAGGGCTCTCCGAAGTATGCCACGCCGCTATGCTTAGAGTTAGTGCAACGCTCTAAGCATTTCTAAATAAAAGCCAGACTTAGTCTGGAATTCATTGCACCACAGCCCCATAAAGATATACAGTTTGCCAAACTAATAATATATAATCAGCTTTAAAACTGCGCACACCGCAACGTCCTCGGCCCTCACACGGGCTATTGGAGAGACATTGCGGAAAAGAGGAAGTCGGAATGGCTTTCAATATAAAAAGTCCTTAGGCGCCCAAATGGCGTCTAAGGATTTCACCTGTCCCTTCTACCTTCTTCTAATCACCCCCTATTGATCCTTCAAATATTTGGTTGGGCTTGAAGTGTTGGCTTTATAAATATGCCATGAAACACTTATTATTGTCATAATCACGAGGCTTAATGCGGCTGCAATAAGCGGGGCAAATGTGGCGTTGGCATCTGGTGCAATTACTTTTAACAGGCTGCCCATAACCGTCCACGAAATTGGGATACCAAAAATAACAGCAATCCCGATCGCGAATAAAAATTCTTTGTTGATGATGAAGGCGATGCTGCCAAAGCCGGCCCCGAGCGTTTTTCTGATACTAATTTCTTTCATTTTTTTGCCCAGTATAAGAAGTGCCAGCCCGAAAATACCCGATACTGAAATAATGATCATGATGAATGAAGCAGCCGCCATTACTTCTGAAACCTGTTCAAAACCAACAAAATACTGGTCGAACACTTTGTCCTGGTAATAATATTCAAAAGGCAGGTTGGGGTTAACCTTTTTCCATATTTTTTCTACATCTAAATGAGCATTTGAAAATAACCCATGGGAAGTTTTTGCATACACATAATTTACATCCTCCGGCTTACATCCCATCAACACCATTGGGCCCACAGGCGTTTGAAAATTATCAAATCGAAAGTCGTTCACTTCACCAACTATTTGATACGTGTGGTTTTGGTATTCAATATTTTTTCCAATACCAGTGGCCCAATGCATTTGGTTAAGAAAAACCTGGTTGACCAAAACGGCGTCTGTTTGGTCTTTGATAGATTGTTCATTCAAGTCCCTGCCTTTGGTGATGGTAATACCCATTTGGGTTGCATAGCCGGGCAATGCACTTATGCTTTCAACGGTTTGTTCTTTGCCGTCGGCCTTGATCAATAATTGTTTTGTAAAGTTGCCAAGCGGCTGAACTGACCCGGTAACTGATTTTATAACATTACTGTTTTTCAGTTCGTTTTTAAATGTTTCAAAATTTGCAGACCTATCAAGGGTTACCACTACATTATCTGCAGGGCTATAGCCCCACGGCTTCGTTTTTATTTTATTTGTTTCGTTTATAAAAGCTATTGAGCATGAAATGGCTAAAAAGGTAAGAAAAAACTGGAAGCCCAACAGCGCCTTGCGGAAGCGGTTATTGCTTCCCATTTTGCTGTTGCCCTTAATAATATTTACGGGTTTGAATGACGATATGTAAAAAGACGGGTATGCCGCGCCGCTTAATGCCGATACCACAATTAAAACAATTAAAGTTAACCATGTGCGGTAATTGCTAAATAGTTTTTGACCCAGCTCAACATTGGCAATTTGGCTGAACAATGGTATGAAAATGTACTTAGCCAAAAACAAACCAATGATTACAGCAATGGTGCAAAGGAGGATATTCTCAAAAATAAACTGGAAGATGATCTGCTTCCTGCTGCTGCCCATTACTTTTCTA
>JABDFW010000023.1 GCA_013286305.1 Bacteroidota bacterium | reverse complement strand
CAGCACAAAAACACCCATTTTCATGCCCAATTTAGCCATGGCATTGCCAATCCTGGTTTGCTCATCTACAGGCCTGTCCATAAAGCCATTATCCTCCATGGCACGAAAACCCATATCGTGTGCAAACTTCAGCTGGTCAACAAAATCTTTGCCTGCACTGTTGGCAAACATACCGTCGTGAACACCATAGTTTAAATGAAAGGGTTCATTCGTTTGAATACGTTTTGTGGCTTTTGCCGCGGAGGCAGCAAATATGCCGGCACCGGCTAAAGCAGTTTGCCTCATGAAATTTCTGCGTTGCATTGTTACAATGTTAGATTTAAAAGGAAAAGTTACTGCACTTATAACAAAAACAGGATATTAAAATATGACTATCCTCAAATATAAACCTAAACACTTGTGACAAATTTTGTGTCCTTTGTGATCATCCTTTGAGCATCTTAGTGGTAAAAAGAAATCAAAACCACTAAGGGCACGAAGGAAAATACAACACAAAGGTCACCAAGGATTATCTTGGCTGCTATATGGGGATAGGCATATATTAAAAAATGGAGTCTATTGTTGTAGCGGGTTATTTAATTACGGGTGGGCTATAACACAATATTTTTTTGCGATATACTCTTCTTTCACTTTCTTCCAATCTAATGATTGGTTGGTAATATTGCTATTTATAATTTCCCGTATCCTTTCAATAGGGTGCTTCTTTTCTTCTTTTTCAATCATTGATTCTAAAAATTCCTCCACCATCTTACTAACGCTTGTGCCCTTTTTCCGCGCAGTAATCTTAGCCTTTTCAACAGTTTTTGAATTAATATTTAAAGTAAGTTTTGAGGCCATATCTCAATTTTTAAACTATAGCATATAATCAATAAGTACAAGTTACTTGTAAATATCTATAAAATAAAAACCCGCTTTTAAAGCCAATGTCGTTTAGTTAAGAGAACTTATTTATAGAATACTAGGTTTTTTATTGAACCCCGTTGGGGTTCTATGTCATTTTAAATTCTTATCTCCCGAATTTCATTCGGGGCTATTCAAATTCAACCCTTTCAGGGTTGGAAGAGATGTCAAAATGTTCAATCCAGGATGACTTCTACCCCAACGGGGTTGAATCTACATGCCGGCAGACAGTTTGAATAGTAGCCCCGGATTTTATCCGGGGGTTGCAAGTAAAATCGCTTCATGAACCCTGTGAGAGGTTCAATAATCAGAAAATTATTCAGCAAATTACGACCCCTTTCCTTAACTAAAAAACCCCGCTTTTCAAGCGGGGTTAATTATATTTTTACGCTAATATTCTTTCTTCAAACTTGCCCGTACTCTTATTTTTCAATATCAGCTTTTTGGTGCCGTAGTGTGTCATTTCTTCTTTCACCAGGTAATAGTCGGCATCGTAGTCTGTATAGTTGCTTGGCTTGCTTAAACCTTCCTGCCCGCGCCATATATCAAGCTTTACAGGCTCCCACAATTTACTTTTTGCAGATTTGTAAGCGGCATCAAGTATGGCATTCACTACATAACCGTCATAAAAGGTTTCTTTTGGGGCAGCCCCTTTCTCCATACTGTTAAACATATCCATGAACATGTGGTTATAACCAAGCTCATTCAACTCATCCCCCACCGGGAACAACCATCCTGTATTGCTTTCCGCCTTTTCCGATACGTAATCCGCGCCTTTGCCCGTAGTAAACATTTCAAAGCCGGTACGTAAAAAGCTGTTTATCCATATAGTACCTTCAGTACCCATTACTTCGTCACGCAGGTCAAGGCCGCCGCGAAACGTCCAGCTTACCTCAAATTGCGCTATTGAGCCATTTTCGTATTTTATTAAGGCTATTCCATGGTCTTCTGCTTCAATGGGTTTAACCTGTGTATCAGCCCAACACATCACCTCAACCGGCTTAATATCTTTGCCAATATAGCTTCTTGTTATTTCCACACAATGGCAACCAAGGTCAAGAATACAACCACCACCGGCTTGCTCAATATCCCAAAACCAGTCGCTGTGCGGGCCAGGATGCGTTTCCCTCGATTTTGCCCATAATACCCTGCCCAATGCGCCATTTTTTACGCTCTCGTGGGCTTTTAAAAATTTGGGGGTATAAACAAGGTCTTCAAGATACCCGTTAAAAATACCCGCCTGCTCCACTGCCAGCAGCATACGTTTTGCTTCTTCGGCATTACGGCCTAAAGGCTTTGTTGTTATAACGGCCTTTTTGTGTTTGCAGCAAAGCAAAACAGCTTCTTCATGTTTATTATTAGGCAGCGCTATACAAACTATCTCAACCTCAGGATGCGCAATAGCATCTTCCATATTAGTTGACCAATGATCACACTTATAATCTTCTGCAAACTTTTTTGCACTTTCTTCGCGACGCGAATAAATGCTTACAATTTTGTCCCTGCTTCTATAGCCCTGAAGCGATTCTGCATAAAAACGCCCGATAAATCCCGAGCCAAGCATTGCAATTTTCATAATGTTTACCCCCAACCCCTAAAGGGGAGTTTTGATTAAAAAATTAGTGATCAGAAATATTTTTTTGCCAGCTTTTTTGCTTGTGGCATCCAGGTTGTGTCACTCCCTTCAGCGTCCTATTCTCTTTTCAACATTGAAAAGATATTTATGCTGTTGCCACTGCAATTTGCTTTTTCTCCCTAAAAAATAAAATAAAATATACCAGCACGAACGCTGCAATTATTGCAGGCGCATACCAAATATTTGTCCAGTTGTGCGTTACTACTTTTGTTTGCTCATTAATTATTGCATATTTGTCAACTATAACGCCTGAAAACCATGTGCCAATAAACATACCCACCCCATACGTTGCAAAAGTAAATAACCCCTGTGCGGCATTTTTAATTTTTTCACCTGCTTTTTTCTCTGTGTACATATACCCTGTAACAAAAAAGAAATCGTAACAAACACCATGCAATATTATACCCGCATACAGCATCCACTCATTAACTCCAATATTTGCATAGGCGAAAAGAACATACCGCAATATCCAGGCTACCATGCCCAGGAGCACCATTTTTTTTACGCCTATCCTGTAAAACAAAAAAGGTATAGCAAGAATGAAAACCCCTTCTGACACCTGGCCGAGTATCATTTTGGCGGCAGGTTTTTCCATGCCGGCTTCCGTGAGAAAAGGGTTTGCAAAACCATAATAAAAAGAAAGCGGGATGCACACTAAAATAGCCGCAATAAAAAAGATGAGGTATGGCTTATTTTTAAATAAAACAAAGGCTTCTGTGCCCAGCGCTTTGCCGGCTGATACATCAGCAGACCTTGCTTTTGGTGGCGTATTGGGCAATGCAAACGAAAATAGCCCCAATAAAACTGATACAGTGCCGGCAATATAAAAGATGCCTGTTGTGGCTTCTACTTTAAGAAACCCGATGAGTAACCCGGCGCCTATCCAGCCAAGAGTCCCAAAAACGCGTACCCAGGGAAATTGCTTGCCGGGATCTGACATTTGAGAAAAGGCCACGCTGTTGCTTAATGCAATGGTGGGCATGTATAAAAGCGAATACAGCAAAACCACCCAATAAAATATGGTATTATCGGTTACCATTGTAAGTGAAAACAATATGGCGGCGCCAACCAGGTGAAAGACACCCATTATTTTTTGTGCTGCAAAAAAACGGTCTGCTATCATACCCACAATAAAAGGGGATACCATGGTTGCCACGGCAAGAGCGCCAAAGGCCAGGCCTATTTCCTTGCCGCTGGAATGAAGGTTGGCCGTCATGTAGGTACCCATGGTCACGTACCATGCGCCCCATATAAAATACTCTAAAAACATCATTACCGATAGCTTAGCTTGTATGGTTCCTTTCATTTTTATTGTTTTTTATATATGCCTGGTTCGTTAATGCTGACATTAAAAAAATTCCCAAAATCAGCCAATCACAGTAGCTGAATGCATTACTTAAACGTAATGTAATACCACAGACATTAGTTTAACTTTCGCTTTATCGCCTCATCCCCTAACCCCTTCTCCTCGCGGAGAAGGGCCCGACGAGATTATGGAGAAGAGCACATGTTGTTTTAAAATCTAATTTGTATCTGTATATACCACAATCAACCGTTAATTAGCAAAAGAGGTGCTGAAAGTACAAACAAATTGGATAAAGAAAAAATTCATAGCCACTACATTTTTAGCTATGCGCCTGTTAACTGATAATTGCCGGCTGTAAGAGTTAACTGCAGTAAGGATGCATTAGTATTAAAATATCGATATAAAAAGAATTCGACCCCTTTCAGGGTCGTACAAAATCGTTGCGTTTCATTTCTACAAACGTTTGAACCCTACGGGTTCATTCCGGCGGAGGCTATTGCGGCATTTACTTTTGAAGGAAAAGCATTTCTTTGCCCTCCACTCTTTAAAATTTAGAACTGCAGTGTAAATGCAGTGCCTTCTCCTACCAAAGATTGTACGGTTATATTGCCTTTGTGCAACATCATAATTTGTTTGCAAAGGCTTAAGCCAATACCGCTTCCGCTTTTTTTAGTACTGAAAAAGGGGATGAAAATTTTATCAAGTAGTTCCTCAGGCATACCGGGCCCGTTATCGGTTACCCGTATATATGGTTTTTTACCAAAAATAAACGAAGAGGAAAGCATGATATGGGGGTCTTCAATTTCTTTTACTGCTTCAATGGCATTTACCACAAGGTTTATTAATACCTGCTCAAGCAGGTTAATATCAGCTTCTATCATCAGGTCGGGGTCTTTAAGAATTACCTCCATTTCAATATTCTTCTGCTCAAGTGTGGGCTCCATTAACTGGTGCAGGCTTTCAAACACATCGCGTACGTACACTTTCTTAAGGTTAAGCGTAGTGATCTTATTAAGGTTACGGTATGTTTCCGCGAATTTTAATAACCCCTCGCTCCTGCGTTTAATAGTTTCTATACCCAGAGCAAGGTCATCAAGCGAAGTACTCTTATCCGGGTTTTTTGCTGATTCGTGCAGCCTGTTCTTCAATGTATCTGCCAGCGATGAAATGGGCGCGATAGAATTCATGATTTCATGCGTCATCACACTCAATAGCTTTTGCCAGGCTTTTGATTCTGTTTCATCAAGGGCCTCATTCACATTTTGAAAAGCAATAAGCTTATACACTTTCCCTTCCGTTTGAAAAGCAGTTGCCGATAATAAAATTTTTAAAGTATTTCTTTCTAAGTGTGCAGTGCTTATTATGTTCTCCCCCGGCTTAAGGTCCACGATCTGTGAGCAAAGTATATGGTCTCTCTTGTCCAGCGACTGAATGGTTTTGAGATAAGGCACCTGTAACAGCCGCTTTAAAGATTCGTTCATCCACACAACTTCGCCGCTTTCATGTTCATAAGAAAGAATACCGGTATCTACCAGCTCAAGTATTTTTTGCAGGTATTGGTACTGGGTTTCTTTTTCTTTGCTTATCACTTTAAAGGTTGTGTTTATTTCGTTAAACCCTTTGCGCAGTGTTTGCAATTCCTGTGGCGCATGCCTTACATCAAAGTGGCGCGAAAAATCCCTGTAGTGAATACTCTCTACAAATTGCTCCACCTCCATCTGCGCTTTTTTATGAAACTTAAAAAAATCAAGCACCTGGTAAATAATAATTGGAACAGCGATTATTTCAAACTGGTACAATTGATTTACCAGTAAAAAGGCAGCGCCTGTTATTGTAACAAACATTAATACCACTCTTATAATTATGTTCCAGTCGTTTCTTTTAAACATGTTATTTATCCCTGCTCCTCCTTTTACCGGGAGGGGTTTTTTATTTGTATTATAATATTTTTCAACTGCAACCATACCACAAAGCCCCAAACTTTACCCTTGAATTAAAATGATTTACTTCTATATTTCATACTTGCTTAACCGCCTGTACAAAGCAGTTCTTGTTAATCCAAGTTCCTTTGCAGCTTTGGTAATGTTGCCATTATATTTTTCAATAACATGTAAAATAGTATTTTTTTCAATAGTGCTTAATTTCATGTCGTCATCTTCGGCAACATTAACAGGAACAGTTTCTATTGGCGAGAAAATAAGATCTTTTGCCTGCAACAGGTCGCCATCACTCATAATTATCGCACGTTCAATGGTATATTGCAATTCCCTCACATTACCGGGATAATGATACTGCAATAATTTTTCCAGCGCAGCATCGTCAAACCGGATGGAGGGCTTTAAATATTTTTCCGCGTAAATAATGGCAAAATGCTTTGCCAGCAGTATAATATCATCCCCCCTTCTGCGCAAAGGCGGTACTGTTATTTCAACAGTATTTATGCGGTAAACCAGGTCTTTTCTAAAACGATTTTCATTGGCAAGTTCAGTAAGGGGCAGGTTAGTTGCGCATATTAAACGTATATTAATAGGTACCGAAATGTTAGTGCCCAGCCTGGTTACCTGCCTGTTTTGCAATACGGATAATAATTTTGCCTGCTGTGTAAGGCTTATATTACCAATCTCATCTAAAAACAAGGTACCTTCGTTTGCTGATTCAAAACGGCCCAGGCGGTCTTCTTTGGCATCAGTAAAAGCTCCTTTTTTATGCCCGAACAATTCGCTTTCAAAAAGCGTTTCCGTTAATGCTCCTACATCCACTTTTACAAAAGGCTTATTAGCCCTTAATGATTTTTGGTGTATAGCTTTAGCTATCAGGTCTTTCCCTGTACCATTTTCACCAAGTATTAAAATATTGGCATCGGTGGGGGCAATTTTTTGTGTTTTGTAAAAAATGTCCTGCATGGGTTCGCTTTCCCCAATTAACTCTTTGCCAATAATGCTGTCATTGGCAAAAGAATCTTCCAATTTCCCCTTTCCGCTTTTTTTGCGCAATGCATCCTCAATGGTTACCATCAATTTTTCGTTGTGCCAGGGCTTTACCACAAAATCGGCTGCCCCTTCTTTTAATGAACGTACTGCAAGGTCAATATCGCCATAGGCAGTTATCATTATTACAGTAATATCAGGCTTTATTTCTTTTATTCGTTTAAGCCAGTAAATACCTTCGTTACCGGTATTGATGGATGATTTAAAATTCATGTCAAGCAATACGAGGTCAAACTGTTTAGTTAACAGGGATGGAATATTATCAGGGTTTTTTTCTGTAACAATTTCCTTTACTTCTGTTTTTAGTAACAGGCGCACCGCGGTTAGTACGTCTGTATCGTCGTCAATGGCAAGTATGCAATATTTCTTTAAGTTCATAGTTGTGTGTTATTATATCTTTTAGCTGCCTATAAAATTTTAGTTATTCATATTTGAGTGAATTAACAGGATTTGCATTAGCCACCTTAAAGCATTGCGCTGTTATTAATACAAACGCCGTAATAAAAATAAATATGCATACAAACAGGTAAGGTATAAAATCCTGCTGTATGCGGTATGCATAATTTTCCAGCCATTTATTGGTTATACTGTAAGCAAGCGGCCATGCAATAATATTTGCCAACAATATTAACAGCGCATACTCTTTCAAAAAAATAGTTATAATATTTCTAACATCCGCACCCAAAACTTTGCGCATAGCAATTTCTTTGGTCCGTTTTGCAAGCGTAAACGCCACCACACCAAATATGCCCATAAAAACTATAATAAGATTAAGCGTTGTTGCAATTCCTGCTGCCTTTTGCAATTGTAATTCAGACAGGTACAATGACTGGAATTTTTCATCCATAAAGGAATATTCAAACCCAGTACCAGGGAATAATGTTTTGCATTTATCCTGTAATGCATTTATAACACCGCCGGCATTGGCTGCACTAAGCTTGATTGAAAAATACCGGTATGCCCTTGAAAAAGTTTCGTTTATATCGTACATCACAACCGGCTGTACGCTTTTTTGAAGTGATTCGAAATGAAAGTCTTTTACCACGCCAACAACCGTTAACAGCGGGCCAGTTAAACCGCCTATCCTCACCGTTTTTCCAATGACGGGGTATTCCCATCCCATCGCTTTTACAGCAGTTTCGTTCAATACAATATTGCCTGGTATGTATGCACCGCCGTTGTAATGCAGAAAAACGCCTTCTTTGCTCTTAATGCCATATACAGCCGCAAACGATTCATCGGCGCTAATGCCGATCATGCTGATAAAATTATTGTTGTTTTGCGGATATATATTAAGGTTAGCACCTGAATTACCATCGGGTATATCATAAGATAACGACACATTTTTTACACCAGGGACAGACAACAGTTCGCTTTTTGTCATTTTCATTTTTTCAACGCCGGCAGAGTCCCACTGGCGGGGAAGAGAGGAAATGATCATTACCTGGTCTTTATTATACCCAATATCTTTATGGAAAAAATAAGACACCTGTTTCGAAACATTTAAAGCGCTTATAAAAACTACGATTGCCAGTGTGAATTGAACTACCAATAAAAGTTTACGTAAAAACAGGCCGCCTTTTGGGGAATTGATCTTCCCTTTAACGGCAGTTATAACGTTAGATGAGCTCAATACAAATGCAGGATAAATGCCTGATATAAACCCAACAATGATCACCAATAATAAAAGGAAGGATATTTTGGCTAAACTAAATTGCCAAAAATGGCCAAGGGTTGTAAACAAAAGCTGGCTGAACATGGGCCGCAGCATTTCGTATAATGAAAGCGATATAACAGCCGCAGTAAAAGTGAGCACCAGCGACTCTGTGATGTATTGAATGATGAGCTGCATTTTTGCGCCGCCAAATACTTTACGCAAACCAATTTCTTTTAACCGATAAGCCGATGTGCCAATATTAATATTAACAAAATTGATGATGGCCAGCAGTAATATAAAAGCAGCGATGAGCGAAAGCGTGGTAAGTGTTTTTTGAACAGCGCCATCATTTTCTTTTAAATAATAACTGCTCATTGGCGCTAATTGTACTTTTAAATTTCCTTTTACAAAGGGTGGCTGATATTTTTCCAATACCTGTGCAAAGGGCCTTTCCAGTCCGGCCGGTTTAACACCCTTTTTTAATTCAAGCATACTAACCATAAAAACATTAGCCCAATTATCGCCTTTGTCGCCGCCCTGGAAATATTGGTTAGCATCCATAGGCAAGTACACCTGGTAAGCAAGGCCTGTAAAATTTTGAACTGTATTTCCGGATGGTTTTTTTAAAACGGCTGTTATCGCGAAATCATGTTTGCCGCCGTCGGAGGGTGTTTGTATGGTAATAACTTTATTTATAACATCGGTTTTGCCAAAAAACTTCAAAGCAAAATCTTCTGTAACTACTGCGGATTGACCATTTGTAAATGCCTGTTTTGCGTTTCCATATAGTAAAGGGAAGCCATACATGGAAACAAGGGTGGTGTCTCCTACAGATATTTGTGTGCGAAAATGCTTATCCCCAACCGATACTATATTCACTACAGCGTCAAAACGGTAATAATTAGCAACCAGGCCGGGATATTCATCTTTCATTGTTTTGGCAAGGGGCCCAAGCGTGGTGATATCTAGCCCCATATTATCCTGCTTCCACTTGCTTTTTATTATGTACTGGCTGTTAATATCTTGAATATCTGTATTCACATTTTCTGAATCCAAAACAAAGACCCCTATTATCATTGAGAATGTAATGCCCACTGCCAGGCAAAAAATGTTGATCAACGAAAACAACTTATGCCTTGTTAAATGCCTTATGGCTATTATAATATAGTTTTTAAACATTGAACGGTTTTTATGTTCTGTGTTTGTTCTATGTTTTGTGTTCTGTCTGTTTTGAAATTTTACCCAATTATCCTCTTATCGGCCTGCAAACCCTTTGCCTTTTTATTTCCTTTGTACAGGCATTGCCACAAATATACCATACCATTAAATCATTGGTAATGAATTGGTAACTTTAGGCTGCCCGTTGCGGCATGTTACAATAGCGGACACAAACTGTATCAAAACCGTACACCTGTTTTTTGAGATTTTTTATAAAGGCTTGTTTTTCAATGGTGTTTTTTTTGGCATCAATCTTTACATAAAGGCATTGGTTATGTTTCTCATGTGCAATAACACCTGGTGTTTCTACGCCCGGGTTTTTTAAAAAAAAGCGGAAATTTGACCGGAAAAAGGCAAACAGGACTAAAAACTAAAAACTTAGAACTTAAAACAACAAAAATCGTGGACAGAGTAATTAAAAAAAAGAGATGGAGTAAAAAGCGGATTCTTACTATTTTGGGGATTGCAGCACTTCTTGCATTAATCGGTGGCAGTATTTATTTCACATCGGGGAAAACGAAACTTAATGCACAAACAGAAAGAATTGAAATAAGGGATGTAATAAAAGGGCCTTTTCAGGAAACCATACCAGAAAATGGCACAGTACTGCCAAAAACAACCATATATCTCGACGCATTGGAAGGTGGAAGGGTGGAAGAAAGATATGTAGAAGATGGTGCAATATTGAAGAAAGGGCAGCCGATATTACGTTTAAGCAATACAAATCTTGAACTGCAGCTTGTAACACAGCAAACCAACCTATATAACTTAGTTACGCAAATGCAGATATCAAGGAATGCCGCACAACAAAATACTGTGGGCAAGCTTACCCAAATGGCTGATATACAAAGTTCGCTTAAAGAAGCAGAGCGGGTGTATAACCTTGACAAACGCCTGTATGCTGAAAAAGCTATTGGCTTACAGGATTTTCAATCTGCAGAAAACAATTACAATTATTATAAGGGCAAAGAACAGTTACAGAAACAGATATTACAGCAGGACTCAATTTCAACCCAGCAGCAGAACATACAGGCACAGCAATCAACTGCCGGCAACCAAAATGCCTTAAATATTATGAAGGAAAAGGTTGGCGACCTTATTGTACGTGCCTTTGTTGACGGCCAGCTTACATCCCTTAATGCTGAAGTAGGTGAAAACATTACCCCGGGCCAGCGCCTTGGGCAAATAGATGTAATAGGCGCCTTTAAAGTACAGGTTGAGCCCGATCAGTTTCACTTATCGCGCATATATACAGGGTTAAAAGGGCGGTTTCAATTGGGTGACAGCACCTATCAATTGGTGGTAAAAAAAGTATATACGCAAGTGGAAACTACAGGCCGGTTTAAAATAGATATGGATTTTGTAGGCAAGGTGCCAAGCGACCTTCGCCGCGGCCAGACCTTGCAAATTTTATTAGCCTTAAGCGACGAAAGGCAGGCGATAATGATACCTAGAGGCGGCTTTTTTCAGGCAACAGGCGGTAACTGGATATTTAAGGTTAGCCCGGATGGCACCAAGGCTGATAGGGTGGATATAGTATTAGGGAACCAAAACCAGGATTATTTTGAGGTGCTAAGCGGCTTAAAGCCGGGTGACAAAGTGATCACCAGCAGCTATGAAACTTATGGCAATATACAGGAACTTATATTAACTAAGTAAACCGGGGAAATAACAACTGAAAACTTGTAACTTTTAAATAATAACAACGTTTAATAACAATTTTAATAAATCCATTAAAAAAGAAAAAATGGCAGCCAACATGATCAAGATAACCGACATGGAAAAAATTTACCGCACTGAAGAAGTAGAAACAGTTGCGTTAAATAAACTGAATATTGAGGTAAAAAATGGGGAATTTGTAGCCGTAATGGGCCCTTCCGGTTGTGGAAAATCAACCCTTTTAAACATTCTGGGGTTATTAGACGATCCCGATAACGGAAGCTTTGTTTTTAACGATATTGAAGTGGCCCACTTTAATGAACGCAGGCGTGCTGACCTGCGCAAGCACAACATTGGGTTTGTGTTCCAAAGCTTTAACCTGATTGACGAACTTACTGTTTTTGAAAATGTGGAATTACCGCTTATTTACACAGGCATTAAAGGCCCCGAACGGAAAAAGCGCGTTGAAGCGGTTTTGGATAAAGTGCAGATAATGCACCGCCGCAACCACTATCCGCAACAGCTTTCCGGTGGCCAGCAACAGCGTGTTGCCGTGGCAAGGGCAGTAGTAAATAACCCAAAACTGATTCTTGCGGATGAGCCTACAGGAAACCTGGATTCATCTAACGGTAACGATGTTATGCAACTGCTGACTGAACTGAATGAGCAAGGCACAACTATAGTAATGGTAACGCATAGTGAACATGATGCCCGCTACAGCCATCGTATTATCCGTATGCTGGATGGGCAAACCGTCACCGAAAATATATTGATCTAATAACGCTAAAACTATTTTTATGGCCCTGCAACAATTATCTTTTTTTACGCAATATGCGGCCTGGTTTAAAAAACCAGCCATTAAACTACTAATGTGTATTTGTGTTGCAGGGCTTTCCTGTTTAGTGTTCTATAACTATAGGGTTAATCCCAACGATAAACAAGAAAGCAGCCTGCCCGCAACAAAACAAAGCAGTTCGGGAGGAGCAAGCACCCCCGGGAAAAATTGCCAATGCAATAATCCTGCAAATTTTTCATTACTGCCTGGCAGGATAAGCACGTTTTTACAGTAGGCCCCCTCACCCCTTCCCTCTCCACAGGTGGAGAGGGTGATAATGCGAAGATCAATTTTTATTATGGGAGTAATTGAACGCAGATAATCAGGATGAAAAGGATTTTATTCTTCATCTGCGTTAATCATTACAATCGTGACAATCTGCCCGCCCGGATGCCTGGCCGGACGAGCGTTCAATCATTCGTGCAAGCCGCAAACTGATATTATATGCTCAAGAATTATTTGAATATAGCTTTTCGCAACCTCTGGAAAAACAAAGGCTTTTCATTCATCAATATCAGCGGTTTGGCCATTGGCATGGCCAGTGCAATACTTATCTTGCTGTGGATTCAAAATGAAGCAAGCTTCGACCAGTTTCACCAGAAGAAAGACAGGCTGTATATGGCCTACAACAGAGAAGTGTTTGATGGTAAATTGCAATGCTGGGCTAACACACCTTTCCCCCTGGGGCCTGCTTTATTACGCGAATACCCCGAAATACAGGCTACATCGCGGCTGCAATACAATAACTTTTTAGTTACCGTGGGCGACAAGCATTTAAAAGCCCAGGGATGTTTTGTTGACACTCCTTTTTTAAGCATGTTTACTTTCCCTTTAGTTAAAGGCAATAAAACCATTGCTTTAAACGATATGCACTCGATTGTTATAACACAACAACTGGCAAAAAAATTATTTGGCGATGATGAGGCAATGAACAAAGTACTAAGGGTTGACAGTAATGAGAATTTTACGGTTACAGGTGTTTTAAAAGACCTGCCCAACAATACCCAGTTTAATTTTGAGTACTTATTACCCATGAAATATGCCGACAAATTAGGATGGTCAGATAATGAATGGGATAACAATTCGCCTTCCACTTTAGTTGAGTTAAAACCAAATACCACCGAGGCTGCTGTTGATGATAAAATAAAAAATATCACCAAAAGACATTTGAAGGGATCGGAGCAGGTTGAAGTTTTTCTTCACCCGGTTACCAAATGGAGGCTCTACTCAAAATTTGAGAATGGTAAAATTGTTGGCGGCCGTATAGATGTTGTAAGGCTGTTTGGTATTATTGCTGCATTTATTCTATTGATCGCCTGTATAAATTTTATGAACCTTAGTACAGCCCGCAGCGAAAAGCGGGCCAAGGAAGTAGGCATTCGCAAAGTGGTGGGCGCCCAAAGGCAATATTTAATAGGGCAATTTTTAGGAGAGAGCATTTTGCTGGCAGCTATTTCAGGTGTAGTAGCGCTTATAATTGTGCAGCTGTCGCTAAGCGGGTTTAACCAGCTTACCAGTAAGCAGCTCGCCATTGAATACGGCAATATTTATTTTTGGCTTTCGGCCATTGCATTTGTTTTGTTTACAGGCGTGCTGGCAGGCAGCTACCCCGCATTTTATTTATCGTCATTTCAGCCGGTTAGGGTACTTAAAGGTACTTTCAAAAAAATAAATGCGCTTGTAACGCCGCGCAAAATATTAGTGGTATTACAATTTACATTTGCTATCATTCTTATTATTTGCACCGTAATAGTTGAACAACAAATAAAGTATGCACAGGAAAGAGATAATGGCTACTCCAAAAACAACCTTATTTATCACCTGCTCACGGGTGACCTTGACAAAAATTACAACCTTGTAAAAAATGAATTGCTTAGCTCGGGCGTTGCCACCTCAGTTACAAAAACAAGCGCACCCATAACACAGGGATGGAGTGACAGCTGGGGTTTTGAATGGCAGGGCAAAGACCCTAATTCAAAAACAGATTTCGACCGCTTTTGCGCTGATGAAAATTTTGCAAAAACCGCTGGTGTAAAAATAGCAAGAGGACGGGATATTGACCTTAAAGATTATCCAACTGATTCAACCGCGATAGTGCTTAACGAAACTGCGGTGAAAGCAATGGGATTTAAAGAACCCATAGGGCAAATTATTAAGGATGACGGTGTAACATGGCATGTTGTGGGCGTAATAAAAGATTTTATAATACGCTCGCCCTACGAACCGATGAGGCCGATGGTGATTGAAGGAAGCAAAGGGTTTTTTAACGCGATGCATATAAGGCTTAACAGTGCAAACACTACTGAAAAAAATTTGGCCGCAGTAGAAAAAATATTTAAAAAATATAACCCGCAATACCCTTTTGAATATCATTTTGTGGATGATGAATATGCCAAAAAATTCAGCGACGAAAAACGCACCGGCACGCTGGCTGCACTTTTTTCCTTTCTTACCATTTGCATTTCGTGCCTGGGATTGTTTGGGCTTGCCACTTATATGGCAGAGAACAGGGTAAAAGAAATTGGCGTTAGAAAAGTATTAGGCGCATCAGTAACAAATATCACTACCTTACTGTCAAAAGATTTTATCGGGCTTGTTATAATCTCTATAGCTTTTGCATCACCCTTCGCCTGGTGGTTTATGAATAAATGGCTGCAGGGTTATGATTACAGGGTAACCATAAGCTGGTGGGTATTTATAGGCGCGGGGCTGCTGGCCATTGCAATTGCATTGATTACAGTTAGCTATCAGTCAATAAAGGCAGCTTTGACAAACCCGGTGAAGAATTTGAGGACAGAGTAGAAGCGCCCCCTCACCCCTTACCCCTCTCCACAGGTGGAGAGGGGGTAATGCGAAGAACGATTTTTATTATGGGGATGATTGGTGAGGATTATGAAATGAATAAATTACGTGATGAATATTTTGTTGATGCCATAAGTTATATAGTATAAGAGAGGCGACGCAAGGAACGATGAGCAGGGATATAAAAGCTGGTAACATAAAATTTTGAACACAAAACGTAAAACCGTTTTTTATGATAAAAAATTATTTGCTTATCGCCTGGAGAAATTTGTTGAAAAACAAAACGTTCTCCATTATAAACATAACAGGCCTGGCTATTGGGCTTTCATGTTTCCTGCTTATTGCATTGTATGTGCTTGATGAATTGAGCTTTGATAAATTTAATGATAAGGCTGACAGGATATACCGCATAAATGCTGCCCTTAGGTTTGGGGGTGCAGATCTTAATTTTCCGCTTAGCTCCGATATGATGGGGCAGGTGCTTAAAAAAGATTACCCGCAGGTGGAGGATTATACACGTATATATAATTCAAACGGCAGCAAGCTTGTTAAAAAAGGCACTGAATTTATTACAGAATATAATGTTGCCCATGCTGACTCGACTTTGTTTAACATATTTACATTGCCCGCTATTGAAGGCGATACTAAAACCGCGTTAAATGAGCCAAACAGTGTTGTAATAACGGAGAAAACAGCCAATAAATATTTTGGCACCAGCCATGCAGTGGGTAAAACCCTTGAAACAGATGATAATACAAAAACGCTCTACAAGGTTACTGCTGTTATAAAAGACATCCCGTTAAACTCACATTTTAATTTTGATTTTTTCTTCTCCATGAAGAATGTTGATTACCAGTGGGGACAGTTTACCAGCCATAATTTTCACACTTATCTTTTATTAAAAAAAGGAACCGATTACAAAGCATTTGAAAAGAATTTTGATACATACGTTGACAAATACGTAATACCCGAGATAAAAACTTTTACACAGATAAAAAGTATGGCTGAATTTAAAAAGGCCGGCAATATGCTTGAGTATTCGCTGATACCGCTAACCGAAATTCATCTATATTCCAATCGCCAATACGAATTTTTACCCGGCGGCAATATACAATATGTATATATTTTTTCTGCTGTAGCGATATTTATTTTGATCATCGCCTGTATTAATTTTATGAACCTTACTACGGCCCGTTCTTCCAACCGCGCAAGGGAAGTAGGCATAAGAAAAGTATTGGGAACTGTGCGAAAAGATTTGATTAAACAGTTTCTTATTGAGTCAGTTTTAATGGTTGTTCTTTCAATGGTCATAGCTATTGGCATTTGTTATTTAGTGCTGCCGTTATTTAACAGCGTTGCCGATAAAACCATGACAGTACGAAGCCTTTTATCGCCAATTATTCTTCCGTTGTTAATAGGATTGCCTTTTGTGGTAGGGCTGCTTGCAGGCAGCTATCCTGCATTTTTTCTTTCAGCATTTAAACCAATTGAAGTATTAAAAGGTAAATTAAAATTAGGCAAAAGCGGCAGCCTTAGAAGCGTTTTGGTTGTAGTACAGTTTACTACATCTATCATGCTTATCATTGGCACCATTGTTATTTACCGCCAGCTACACTATATACAAACAAGGGATATTGGCTTTAATAAAGACCAGGTATTGATTGTTAATAATGTTTATACACTTAACAATAATGCAGTGCCCTTTAAACAGGAAATTCTTAAAATGGCGGGAGTGAAAAGTGGTACGTTAAGCGGCTACTTGCCGGTTTCTTCGTCTTCCCGCAGCGACAATGTTTTTTCAAAGTCGCCTGTGATGGATTCAAAGAATGGTTTTGATATGCAGAACTGGAGGATAGACTATGACTACTTACAAACATTTGGAATGCAGTTGGCAAAAGGAAGAAATTTTTCGAAAGAATATGGAAGCGATTCTGGCGCTGTGATCATTAATGAAACTGCTGCACAAATACTGGGGTACAAAGATCCTATTGGCCAAAAAATATACAGGAGTGGCGATGCACCTGGCCAGGAAATTAGCTATAATATTATAGGGGTAGTTAAGAATTTTAATTACGAATCATTAAAACAAACGGTTGGGCCGCTTGGGCTTTTCCTTCACTCAAGCAGCGGCTTTGCATCATTTAAAGTAAATGCCGCATATGTTCCGGAAATTCTTAAGCATGTGGAAAGTACATGGAAAGCAATGGCGCCGGGTTTGCCGCTTAAATACCGCTTTCTTGACGACTCGTTTAATGAAATGTACACAGGGGAGCAACGTATCGGCAAAATTATATTGATATTTTCTGTATTAGCTATTCTTATTGCCTGTTTAGGGTTATTTGGCCTTTCAACCTTTATTGCAGAACAACGCACAAAAGAAATAGGCGTGAGAAAAGTTTTGGGCGCGAGCGTGCAGGGTATTGTACAGTTGCTTTCAAAAGAATTTATGATACTTGTTGCAGTAGCATTTATAATTGCCACGCCTGTGGCATGGTGGGGTATGAGTAAATGGCTCACAAATTTTGTTTATCGCATAAACATCGAGTGGTGGATGTTTGCTTTAGCAGGGGTACTTGCGCTGAGCATTGCATTAGCAACTACAAGTTTCCAGGCAATAAAAGCGGCATTGATGAACCCGGTGAAGAGTTTGAGGACGGAATGAGAACGTGAAACGTGAAACGTGAGACGTGAAAGGAATGGAGAGTGAAAATTTTTTATTCTGGGAGTGGTTGAACGCCCGCCGGATAATTGGTCGGACGGGCAGATTTCAGGATAATCAGGATGGGGTGGATTTTACTTTTATCTGCGTAAACCCTTGCAATCCTGAAAATCCACGTTAAATTATTTGGTTAATTATAAACTTCTTTCAACCCAAAACACAGAACCCCAAACTGTACACTTTTTTTGCCGTTTGTATAATTTAAGGATGAAAAATATTTTCATCTGTTACATTGCGTTTGTAAAAAATTTCATCCTTTACAACTGCAAAGCCGGAGGTGTTTTATGTTTAAAAATTATTTTAAAATAGCTTACCGAAATCTTTGGAAAGAAAAAACATCAGCATTCATCAGCACAGGTGGCCTCGCAATTGGCATGGCATGCTGCATGCTTATTTTACTCTACCTGAAAGATGAGCTTAGCTTTAATTTATTTAATACAAACATTAATAATATTTATGGCCTCAACTGGATAACCAAACAAACAGGCGGCCAAATAACTGTTGACGCAACAACACCGGTGCCGCTTGCACCGGCACTTACGCCAAAAATACCCGGCGTGCAGGCTGCCGCGAGGTTGTACCAGCGAAGCGGCGAAATGCAGGCGGGAAATAGCCAAAACGGCCACGCAGCCGAAGCCAGGTTCCAGGAACAGAATGTATATTTTACTGATGGGGCTTTATTCAATATATTCTCCGTTCCTTTTATTGATGGAAGCGCAAATAAAGCACTCGCTACTCCAAATACTGTTGTAATTACCGATGAGATGGCTGCCAAATATTTTGGCACAGCAAACCCTGTTGGCAAAACATTATTATATGAAAATAAACAGCTGCTGCAGGTAACAGGCGTGGTAAAAAAAATGCCGGCCAACTCTGACATTAAATTTGATTTTTTGATCGCATTTGAAACACTGTTTTCAGTAGAGAATAAGGATATTGGGGACTTTATAAAAAACGACTGGACATTCACTCCCGCCAATACCTACTTTCTTCTTAAACCGGGCCAACAACCCGGGAGCATAGAACACCAGTTAAATAGCTTGTTAAAAGTAAATGGCAATGACCGTAACAGGCAAATGAATACCCTGGCATTAGAACCATTGCGAAAAATTCATTTGTATGCGGCAAATGTTGCAAATAACCCCAGCACAAACAGCATAATATACATATACATTTTTGCAGGCATAGCATTGCTTATCTTATTTATAGCCAACGTGAATTTTATCAATCTTTCCATAGCGCATTCTGTTTCAAGGGCAAGGGAAGTAGGTATGCGCAAGGTGCTTGGAGCCGATAAAAAGCAATTGGTAATACAGTTCCTCGGTGAGGCGCTGTTAGTAAGTTTCATAGCATTTACCGTTGCATTTGTTTTAGCAGGGCTGGGCCTGCCAATCCTAAATCAGCTCACCAATAAACAACTATCATGGCATTTATTTTTTGGCATACAAAATATTTTGTTGTTCGCAGGTATATTTTTTTTAACCGGGGCCTGTGCGGGTTTATACCCGGCATTTTTTATTAGCCGTTTTAAACCCGCTGTTTCTATAAAAGGAAAGTCGGGTGAAAAAGGGCATCGCAATAGCATAAGAAAAGCATTGCTGGTTGCCCAATTTACTATTTCAATAGCGCTCATCGTTGGGGCTGCTATTATATACCAGCAATTACAATATGTGCGCAACAAGCCGTTAGGCTTTCAAAAACAGCAAATGTTAGTTGTGCCTATTTTTGGTAGTGGCGCATCAGGTATTGATAATACAGTTGACGGGCCAATACGCCGGCGTATGAATGCTTTTTCAACCGAATTAAGCCGTAACAGCAGAATAAAGGAAGTGACATCAGCTTCTGCGCTGCCCGGCCAGGGTATTGTAATGGGGTTGGTAATACCGCAAGGTTTTTCCAATAAGAGCAACATTTTTGTTCCGTGGATATCGGTTGATTATAATTTTTTGCAGGCATTGAATATTCCCTTAGCCGCCGGCAGAAGTTTTTCAAAAAGTACAGGAACAGATCATTTGAACGCCTTTATCCTTAACGAATCAGCGGTACGCTCATTCAACTGGAAAAGCCCGGAAGACGCAATCGGCAAAACTATTGTAAGAGGCGAAGCAGAAACAGGCAAAAAAGGCCAGGTGATCGGTGTAATAAAGGATTTTAATTTTAACACGCTTGACCAGCCAATGCAGCCATTGATAATGGATGTTAATGCGCCAAGGTTCACTCAATTTGCCATCAATGTGCAGGCGGATCATCTTCCCGCAACAATTGGATATATACAAAACACATGGAACAAGTTTTTCCCCGAGCGCGTATTTGAGTATAGCTTTCTTGATAAAGACCTGGACAGGCTTTATACAGACAAAGAAAACTTAAGCCGAATCATTGAATATTTTGCTTTGGTGGCTATAATTCTTTCCTGTTCAGGTTTATTCAGCCTTGCTTCTTTTTTATCTGTTCAGCGTACAAAAGAAATTGGAATCCGCAAGGTATTGGGCGCCGGTGTTATTAACATTCTTATTTTATTATCCCTGGATTCTTTAAAACTGGTGGCTTTTTCATTTATTATTGCCGTGCCGGTTACCTGGTATGTTATGCATAAATGGCTCCAGGATTTTGCATACCGTATAACCATTAGCTGGTGGTTATTTGCAGGCACCGGTATATGCATGCTTTTACTTGCCTTGCTAACAGTGGGTTTCCAGGCGATAAGGGCTGCGCTGATGAACCCGGTGAAGAGTTTGAGAACGGAATAGCCCCCTTACCCTTATTCCCCCGCCTGAATGACCCAGCCGGGCAGGCTTTCCCCCAATAGGGGAAAGGGGTGGAGAGTAAAAACTTTATATTATGGGAATAATTGAACGTGGATTTTCAGGATAATCAGGATGGGAATGGATTTTTATCTGCGTTAATCCTTCTGCTCATGAAAATCCGCTTTCAATTCTTCGTATAAACCGGAAACCAGTAACTGGTAACCAGTAACTATTTTTTCAAACCCTGTAACCTTTTTACAGCTTTTGAAGTACATAATTTAAATGAGAAAATATGTTTACTAACTATCTGAAAACAACCTTTAGAACACTTTGGAAAAACAGGGGCTACAGTTTTTTAAACATTTTTGGCCTTGCCGTTGGTATTGCCTGCGCCGCGCTTATTTTTTTA
Organism: Bacteroidota bacterium; assembly: GCA_013286305.1. GTDB lineage: Bacteria > Bacteroidota > Bacteroidia > Chitinophagales > Chitinophagaceae > JABDFW01. The sequence goes on along the minus strand of JABDFW010000023.1, from coordinate 18,954 downwards.
TGGGTAGAGGATGAGTTGACCTATAACCACTACTTTAGTAACAGGGATAATATTTATAAGGTTAAAGACAGGCAAACCTATGATGGTACAACCTATACATTCGATGCAACGCCGGGGCCGCTTTCCGAGGGAATGAAAATGGAAATACCCGGTATAAAAAGAACCGCAAGAAGTACATGGGGCAACCAGGTACTTTTTGCATTGGGTGATAAAACTATTTACGAACAGGGCAATTATGTTGATTCAGGTTTTTTAACCATGTTTCAATTAAAGTTCATTAAAGGCAATGCTGTAAGCGCTTTTACCCAATTGCATTCAATAGTGGTGTCTGAAAAAATGGCAAATACTTTTTTTAATTCAACCGATATTATTGGTAAAACACTAAAGGTTAATAATAAAGATGAGTATGCCATAACAGGCGTTATAAAAGACCTGCCCGAAAATGTATCGCTTAAGTTTGACTGGCTCTCTCCATTTAAAATAAATGAAGACCAAAACAAATGGCTGCAAAACTGGGGAAGCAATGGTATAATAACGTATGCAGAAGTTGAACCAAATGCCAATGTAAGCGCTATAAATAAAAAGCTGTATGGGTATGTTCAAACTAAGCAGCAGGGTACTATTGCAAAGATGATGTTATACCCTATGACAAAATGGAGGATGTATGACAGTTTTGAAAACGGTAAAGAAGTACCCGGGCGTATAAAATATGTAAACCTTTTTAGTATAATTGCCTGGATAATTTTAATAATCGCCTGCATAAATTTTATGAACCTTTCTACGGCACGCTCTGAAAAACGCGCAAGGGAAGTAGGTGTTCGCAAGGTGCTGGGCGCGGGCAAATTAAAGCTAATAAAGCAATTTATGGGAGAATCAATATTTATGTCGTTTATAGGCGCAATAGCCGCAGCAGGCCTCATATTTACTTTCATTCACCCGTTTAACAGCCTTGTTGAAAAACAATTAGCTGTTGATATTTTTAAACCACTGCATATTGGTGCCTTACTCGTTATCACACTTTTGTCGGGTTTAATTGCAGGCAGCTATCCTGCATTTTATCTTTCCTCTTTCAATCCTGTAATGGTGTTGAAAGGTTTAAAGGTAAAAGTGTCCGGCAGTGCAGGCTTTATACGCAAAGGCCTTGTCATTGTGCAGTTTTCCATCTCAGTTATTTTAATTATATGCACCATCATAATCTATCAGCAAATAAATCATATTAAGGACAGGGATTTAGGTTACAACAGACAGGGACTTGTTTACACCGGGCTGCAGGGTAAATTGAGGGAACATTTTGGGGCGCTAAAAAATCAGCTCCTTGCTACGGGTTACGTACAAAATACAACAATGAGCAACAACCAAATATTGCAGTTAAACAGTAATACCGGGGGTTTTAATTGGCAAGGCAAGGATGTAAGCAAGGATATTTTAATAACGGTTGAAAATGTAAGCCCCGAATATGTTTCAACAATGGGTATGAAGCTTAAGGCAGGCCAGGATTTTTACCCCGATTCGAAATCGGACAGCAACAACGTGATCATTAATGATGCCCTTGCCAAAATAATGAGGCAAAAAAATATTATTGGCAGCATACTAACTTACGGTGATCATAAATACACGGTAAAAGGTGTTATAAATGATTTTGTTTACAATAATATGTATGCAACAAGCGCGCCGCTTGTGTTGTTTTACGATACATCTAACACTTACACATTAACCATACGTTATAAAGCCAATACAAACATTACAGCAGCGCTGGCAAAAACGGAAGAAGTTATAAAAAAAGCTAACCCCGGCTACCCTTTTGAATACAAATTTGTGGATGAGGAATTTGACAAGCTTTTTAAAACGGAAGCTCTGATAGGCAAGTTGGCCAGTGTTTTCGCGGTACTGGCTATATTAATTTCCTGTCTTGGCTTATTTGGGCTGTCTGCCTATACCGCTGAAAGAAGAACAAGGGAAATTGGCATACGCAAAGTGTTGGGCGCATCAGAGAGGGGCCTTGCAGGCTTGCTTTCCAAAGACTTTTTAATACTGGTTATCATATCCTGTCTTATCGCTTTCCCGCTATCGTGGTGGTATATGCAAAAATGGCTGGAGGACTATGCATACAGGATAACAATCAGCGTCTGGATATTTATTGCGGCAGGCTTGCTGGCCGTTTTAATAGCATTGCTAACGGTAAGTTTCCAGGCCATAAAAGCGGCGGTAACCAACCCGATAAAGAGTTTGAGGAGTGAATGAAGAGACGTGAAAGGTGAAACGTGAAAGGGGTGGAGAGTGAAGGCCATTTTATTATGAGGAGATTTATGCGGATTGTAATAATATGAAAACCGAGTATCGAACACCCTGATTGATCAAATAAGTGCTGCAGTACAAGTGAGTGCCACAAGGGACGATGAGCAGCGATGTAAAGCCGGTAACAGAACCTTAAAACTTTTTGACAAGAGTAACTTTTTTTCGCAGGCAGCGTTTTAGCTTATAAAACCATGCCATGCTGAGAAATTACCTGAAAACTGCACTGCGCAACCTTTGGAAAAATAAAGGCTTTTCCGCCATTAATATTATTGGCCTTGCAACAGGCATAGCCACCTGCCTGGTAATCTTATTGTATGTGCTTGATGAACTAAGCTATGACAAATACAATGTAAATGCAGAGAGGATATACCGTATTGACGAGGAAGTTAAATTTGGTGATAATCATTATAACGGTACCGATGCGCCTGCATTGATGGGCCCCGAATTTTCAAAAGATTTCCCGCAAATTGAACATTACAACAGGTTTAGGTGGGGTGGCGGCCTTACCATTAAGTTTAAAGGAGAAAAATTTAAAGAGGACAGGGTTGCGTACGCTGATTCTACACTATTTGATGTATTTACGCTGCCCCTTATTGATGGCGACCCCAGAACGGCTCTTAAAAGCCCTAACTCGCTGGTGATTACTGAAACCATTGCGAAGAAATACTTTAACACTACCCACGCTGTGGGCCAAACGATTGAAGCGAATGATAAAAATTATAAAATAACCGGTGTCATAAAAGATATTCCCCAGCAATCGCACTTTCATTTCGATTTCTTTCTTTCCCAGTCCGAAAACGCAGATAGCAAGGATGATAACTGGCTCAGTAATAATTACCAAACTTATTTGGTAATACGCCCGGGAACGGATATTGATCGCCTTACGGCTGAGTTTAACAGAAAGTTTGAATCATTTGTGGCGCCAATGCTAAAAAGTATTATCAATCTTGATATAACCGATTTTAAAAAGGGTGGGGGTTACCTTAAAGTAAGCCTTATGCCGTTAACCCGCATACACCTGTATTCAAATTTACAGGATGAGCTTGACGCAAACGGCGACATTGAATATGTGTACATATTTTCAGCTATCGCAATTTTTATTTTATTGATAGCCTGCGTAAATTTCATGAACCTTTCTACTGCGCGTTCAGCCAACCGGGCTAAAGAGGTGGGTGTACGCAAAGTATTGGGCTCGTTAAGAAAAAATTTAATCGGGCAATTTCTTACAGAATCATTACTCATAAGTTTTATCTCTTTTATCCTGGCCATTGGCCTTGTATTTTTACTATTACCTCTTTTTAATGAGCTTGCCCAAAAAAGCTTGCAGGGTTTTGCATTATTCAGTCCGGGCATGATTTCATCTATTTTGTTACTTATGATTATTGTTGGCTTGCTTGCAGGCAGTTATCCTGCATTCTTTTTGTCCTCTTTTCAACCTATTGAAGTATTAAAGGGTAAATTGTCAAGAGGCTTCAAAGGCTCTTTTCTCCGCAACTCGCTTGTTGTTTTTCAATTCTGCATTTCCATTGTCTTAATGGTCGGCACCGCGGTTATTTATAACCAGCTAAGTTACATCAGGCATAAGGATGTGGGCTTTACAAAAGACCAGGTACTTGTTATAAAAGAAACTTATGCCCTGGGTAGCCAGGCACAGGCATTTAAAAAAGAGCTTATGCAATTGCCCGGGGTAAAAAGCTCAACCTACACTGGTTTTTTGCCTGTGAATGGATGGCGCAATAATGATGCGTTGTTTACTACTACTGACTTTGATATTAAGAAAGCAATCTCTGCACAACAGTGGGAAGTAGATGATGACTATATTTCAACCCTGCAAATGAAAATGAAGCTCGGCCGAAATTTTTCAAAACAATACCTGTCCGATTCAGGCGCTGTTATAATAAACGAGGCAGCTGAAAAATTCCTCGCTGGTAAAAACCCGCTTACAAGCAAGCTTTACAGGATTGACGATATAAAAACAAAAAAGACACTCAGCTTTAATGTTATTGGCGTAATAAAAAATTTCAACTTTAATACCCTGCGTGAAGAAATTACCCCGCTGGCATTATACCTGCGGCCCAATTATGGTAGTCTTGCTGTAAGAATAACTACCAGAGATGTGCCTGGCTTGCTTGCACAAATAAAAGCTAAATGGAAGGCAATGGTGCCGGGGCAGGCGTTCAGCTATTCATTCATGGATGAGGATTTTAACAAGCAATATTCAGCGGAACAACGCACGGGCCAAATCTCCATCACCTTTTCGGTGCTTGCCATTCTTATTGCCTGTCTTGGGCTGTTTGGCCTGGTTACTTATGCTGCAGAACAACGCATTAAGGAAATAGGCATTAGAAAAGTGCTGGGCGCAAACATCCCAAATATCATGACAATGCTTTCGAAGGATTTTATAAAGCTTGTTTTGGTTGCCGTTGTTATAGCCATCCCGGTTTCGTGGTGGGTTATGAACAAATGGCTGCAGGATTTTGCCTACCGCATACAAATATCGTGGATGGTGTTTGCCTTAGCGGCGATTGGGGCGCTTTTTATCGCGCTGGCAACAGTCAGTTTCCAGGCAATTAAAGCAGCTTTAGCAAACCCGGTGAAGAGTTTGAGAACGGAGTGAAGAGACGTGAAACGTGAAACGTGAAAGGGGTGGAGAGTAATAACTTTTTATTATGAGGAGATTGTATAGACATTCAAGGACGCTGGAATGTAGATTCTCAAGGTTTGGGTGATAACTATTGTGCCGAAAATGCGTGTTGGGTTAATGCAGAAAATCCATCCAACCAGGCTTTCATCATTCGCTGCCCTACGTACGATTTCGTACCATAAGTGTCCGTTTTCGTACACCTGTTGTGGGCAATAACATATAACCCCTTTATGCACAAGGCTTTTAACATTGGCATAAGGGTTGAGAGCCTTTTACAGTTGTATTGCACCGGCGGGAAAAGTGTGCTTTACCGCTAATTATTAAAAGACTAAAACACTCCTTATATGATAAAAAACTATTTATTGGTTGCCTTAAGAAACCTGCGAAAAAACAAAGCATTTTCAGCTATTAATATACTCGGCCTTGCACTCGGTATGGCCTGCAGCCTGCTAATACTGCTTTGGATAAATGATGAGCGCAACATGGATAAGTTTAATAAAAACACTACCCGGCTTTACAGCATATATGAGCGGCAATACTATGATAATAAAATTGACGCTTTCCATTCAACACCGGGTGTTTTGCCGGATGAGATAAAACGGGTAATGCCGCAGGTGCAGTATTCAAGTGGTTTTGGATGGCAGGAGGAATCTGCCTTCCAGGTGGGCGATAAAATATTAAAAGAAAAAGGTAACCATGCAAGCGCCGATTTTTTTAAAATGTTCAGTTATACTTTATTGCAGGGCAACGCCGCAAGCGCTTTAAATGCACCAACAACCATTGCCATTTCCAGGAAAATGGCGAACGACTTTTTCGGAAGCCCCGGGGCGGCCCTGGGCAAAACGATACGTTACCAGGATCATACAAATTATACCGTATCGGCAGTATTTGAGAACCTTGGGGAAAACACTTCATCAAAATTTGATTACCTGCTTAGCTGGCATACATTTTTAGAAGATAACTCCTGGGCAAAAGAGTGGGGCAATAATGGCCCACAAACATTAGTAATGCTTAAAGCAGGGGCCGACCCTGCTGTGTTTGAAAAAAAGATCGTAAGATTTTTAGATAACTACAATAAAGACCAGGGGAAAGGTTTTAGAATTGAACTGGGCATACAGCGGTTTGATGATATATACCTGCATTCAAATTTTACCAACGGCAAACTTGAAGGGGGCAGGATTGAATATGTACAACTGTTTAGCATTGTAGCCATTTTTATACTGCTCATAGCCTGTATTAATTTTATGAACCTTACCACAGCACGTTCAGTAAAAAGGGCAAAGGAAATTGGTATAAGAAAAGTTGTTGGTGCTGTTCGTTTTGCATTAATGCGGCAATTTATTGGCGAGGCTGTATTGCTTGCATTTATGGCTTCGGTGGTTGCCTTGATTTTAGTGTTATTATTGCTTCATCCATTTAATTCATTAACACAAAAGCAAATCTCGTTCCCCTTTTCGGATGTTTATTTTTGGTTAAGCATTGTAGGTTTAACTTTTGTTACAGGCCTTATTTCCGGTAGTTACCCTGCCTTGTTCCTGTCGTCATTTAACGCTGTAACTGTTCTAAAAGGTTCTCTAAAATTCAGCCCTGGCGCAACATGGTTTCGCAAAGGGTTGGTTGTTTTCCAATTCGTACTTTCCATTGTGCTTATTATCGCTACCATAGTGGTGTCAAAGCAGATAAATTATATTCAAACGAAAAATCTTGGATACGATAGGGAAAATCTTATCTACATCCCCCTCGAAGGCGATCTGCCTAAACAATATGCATTGCTAAAAGAGCAGGCATTGAGCATGCCCGGTATTAAAGAGGTTAGCCGCATATCTCAAACGCCTACACAAATACAAAATGGCACTTATGGTGTTGATTGGGACGGCAAAGATCAAAATTCAAAGCCGATGTTTACAAACGCCTCTACAGGCTATGATTTTGTAACAACCATGAACATAAAGCTTTTGCAAGGGCGTGATTTTTCAAAAGATTTTCCAACTGATACTTCGGGTTATATTTTAAATGAGCAGGCGTTAAAAAAAATAGGTTATAAAGATCCTATCGGCAGGCGGTTAACGTTTTGGGGCAAGAAGGGAACCATTGTAGGTGTGGTAAAAGATTTTCATTTTAATTCATTAAAAGTACCCGTTAATGCTCTTATTATGCGGCTTGGCGAAAAAGATGATTGGGGCAATGCCCTGATAAAAACGCAGCCGGGTAAAACAAAAGAAGCAGTGGCAAGCCTTGAAAAAATATGCAAACAACTAAACCCAAAATTTCCGTTTACTTATCAATTTTCAGATGAAGAATACCAGAAATTATATTCGAGTGAGCAAATGGTTGGCAAGCTCGCAAACTGTTTTGCATTCCTCGCTATTTTTATTTCCTGCCTGGGTTTATTGGGACTGGCCATGTTTACCGCTGAGCAACGCACTAAAGAAATAGGCATTCGCAAAGTGCTGGGTGCAAGTGTGGGTTCAGTATTTAATTTATTGTCAAAAGAATTCCTGGCACTTGTACTTGTTGCACTGGTAATTGCATCGCCCATCGCCTGGTATTCAATGAGCAAGTGGCTGGAAGATTATACTTACCGCACACACATCAGTTGGTGGATGTTTGTGATAGCAGGTATTGCTGCCATTATAATTACACTGTTTACTGTAAGCTTCCAGGCAATAAAAGCAGCTGTTGCAAACCCGGTAAAGAGTTTGAGGAGTGAGTGACGGCCCCCTTACCCTACCCTTTCCCCCTTTAGGGGAAAGGAATGGAGAATGATAAATTTTTATTATGGGGAGTGATGGGACGCCCGCCCGGATAATGGTCGGACGGTCGTTCAATCATTCGCTTAAAAAAACTGGAAACTGGGAACTGGAAACCTGAAACTGTTTTTCTATGATACGCAACTATTTTACCATCGCGCTTCGCAACCTTTTAAAAAGAAAAGGTTATACTGCCCTAAATGTTTTGGGGCTTGCTATTGGTATTACCTGCTGCCTGCTGATATTTCAATATGTTTCGTATGAAAGAAGCTATGACCGGTTTGCGAAAAATTCATCGCGCATTTTTCGCCTGCGGTTAGACCAATATAAACAAGGCCAGCTGGCATGGCAATCTGCAACAAGCTATCCTGCCATTGGGCCAACACTAAAAAAAGATTTTCCCGAAGTTGACAATTTTTGCAGGTTAATTGACAATAATGTGCTGCTAAGCAACGATGCCAGGAATGTAAAATTCAATGAAACAAAAGGATATTACGCAGATCCTTCTTCTATCAATATGCTGGGAATACAGCTGATAAAAGGCAATGCTGTAACTGCTTTAAATGCGCCCGATAAAATAATTGTATCTGAAAGTATGGCCAAAAAATATTTTGGTGATGAAGATGTATTGAATAAAAGACTAACCGTGCGCAGCCAGGATATTGTGCAAACGTATGAGATAAATGGCGTGTTCAAAGATTATCCTGCAAACTCACACCTTATTATCAATTACCTTGTATCGTATTCAACACTGGAAAAAGAACTAAGGGTAAGCGGGGATTCATCCAACCAGGCAAATACTTCGTTTGGCTGGTACGATTTTTATACATACCTGCAGCTTAAACCCGGCGCCGACCCGCAGAAATTCCAGGCCAAACTTCCTGCTTTTGCTGATCATTATATTAATAGCCGGGAATGGCCAAAAGCCAACAATGTAAAAGACTGGCTGTATATTATTCCTCTTTCCGATATATATCTATATTCAAATTATAACCAAGAAGCCGAAGTTAATGGCAATGGTGGGGCGGTGAAATTTATGTTTATTATCGGTTTTATAATTATGGCAATTGCATGGATAAATTATATCAACCTGTCAACAGCCCGTTCAGTAGAGAGAGCTAAAGAAGTTGGAGTAAGAAAAGTGCTCGGCGCAGCAAGGGCAGGGCTTGTAAAACAATTTATGCTGGAAAGCCTGCTTCTGAATTTTACCGCCATTTTTATCTCCGGCATATTGGTGTACACTCTTACCCCTGCCTTTAATTTATTAATGGGGAGAGGGGTAGCAACAGCATTTGAGATGACGCCAAAATACTGGTTTATATTCCTCGGCATTTTTACTTCAGGCACTTTACTTTCTGGTTTATACCCCGCTTTTGTTTTATCCGGTTATCAGCCGGTAGCGGTTTTAAAAGGCGCATTTAAAAATTCGTCAGGCGGTTTAATATTGCGCAAAGGATTAATTGTTTTACAGTTTGGCATTTCTGTTATCCTTATTGCAGGTACTATAATAGTGTATCAGCAGGTAAACTTTATGCGCAGCCAGCAATTAGGCGTAAATATAAACCAAACCCTTGTTTTAGACGGGGCACAATCTATAAAAGATTCATTATATCAAAATATTCTACAACCTTTTAAAACTGATGTGCTTAAATTAAATGGTGTTAAAACAATGGCTGCCTCAACAACCGTTATGGGCAATGAAATATATTGGACTAGTGGCATTCAAAGCGTTGACCACAAGGAGCTGGGTGCTGTGACACTATACCATTTAGGTATTGATTATGATTTTATTCCCCAATTCGAATTAAAGCTTTTGGCCGGCAGAAATTTTTCGAAAGATTTTCCATCAGACAATAAAGCCGCTATATTAAATGACAAAGCCGCTGTGTTATTAGGTTTCAAAGATGCGCAGGATGCAGTTGGCAAAAAAATAGTCCGCGGGGATACTTTAACAGTTATCGGCGTAGTTCAAAGCTTTCATCACCTGGGTTTGCAAAAACCCATTGACCCTATGATAATATTGTTAAGACCCAATACCCGGAATGCTTATTCAATAAAACTGCAAACTGCTGACTTGCATACGACAATTGCAGGTGTAGAAAAAATATGGAACAAATATTTCCCGAAGGACCCTTTTAATTATTATTTTCTAGATGATTTCTTTAATCAGCAATATAAAGCAGACCAGCAGTTTGGAAAGGTATTTACGCTGTTTGCATTTCTGGCCATACTCATCGCATGCTTTGGATTGTTAGGCCTCTCGGCATACAACATTCTGCAACGCACAAAAGAAGTGGGCATACGCAAAGTGCTTGGTGCATCAACACAAACGGTTGTTTATGTTTTATCGAAAGATTTTTTAATGCTGGTGGTAATTGCTTTTTTTGTTGCAGCGCCTGTTTCATGGTGGGTAATGCATAGCTGGCTGCAGGGTTTTGCCTACCGCATAACCATTAGCTGGTGGGTGTTTGGCGTGGCGGGCTTATTAGCAGTTGCCATTGCTTTGGGTACTATTAGTTTCCAGGCAATAAAAGCAGCGATGGCTAACCCTGTAAAGAGTTTGAGGACGGAGTAAGGCGACGTGAAACGTGAAAGGTGAAACGTGAAAGGATGGAAAGTGAAGGCCTTTTTCTTATATGGATGATTGAACGCCCGCCCGGATAATGGTCGGACTGGCAGATTTTTAGGATAATCAGGATAGAATGGGTTTTATTTTTATCTGCAATAATCCTTACAATCCTGATAATCTGCGGTCAATCCTTCGCTTAGAGAACGTTAAACTGGAAACTATAAACTATAAACTGAAAACTGTTATTATATGATAAAGAATTATTTAATAATTGCGCTGCGTAACCTTCGTAAATACAAGGTTACATCTTTCATTAATATTTTTGGGTTAACTGTTGGTTTAACCTGCTGCCTTTTGATACTTGCCTATGTTATTAATGAATTGAGCTATGATAAATTCAACCCAAAGGCTGGGCAAATATATCGTGTAACAAGAAGCTTTTTAAACCAGGATGGTGAGGAGAACCTGCACCTGAGTTCAGTTGCACCGCCTTTTGGGCCTTTATTACAGCATGAATTTCCGGATATAGAAAAAATGACCAGGTTGTTGCCGGATGGCATAGCTGCCATAAAGTATAAGGATAAGCTGTTTAATGAAACCAATGTTTATTTTGCCGACGAGAACATGTTCGATTTTTTTCCTGTTCCCCTGGTAGAAGGCAACCCAAATACAGCCCTTACGGAACCGAACAGTATATTGCTGACGGAGGAAATGGCAACAAAATATTTTGGCAGTGAAGACCCTATGAACAAACTGATACGTGCCGATAACCAGCCTCTCCTAAAAGTAACAGGCGTGTATGAAGCATTTCCGGCAAACTCGCATATACATCCCGACATGTTAATGTCGTTCAGTACATTAAAGGATAGCACCATTTATGGCGAGAAACAATTGGAAACAAACTTTGGCAACAATGCGTTCTATACATATTTAATGTTCCCTAAAAATTACCCTGTTAATAAAATTGCAGCGCAGTTCCCCGCATTTATTGACAAGGTAATGCCTATCCCTTCCGGGCCAGGCGTTGTATTGCCACCTGGTTTTAAGCAGTCAAAGTTTACAAAATTATTTTTTCAAAAATTAACTGATATACACCTGCAATCGCATCTTGATGATGAGGCTGAGCCTAACGGCGATATAACCCGCGTATATATTTTTTCGGCTATAGCATTATTCATTTTATTAATTGCATGCATAAATTATATGAACCTCTCCACCGCACGGTCTGTATTGCGTGCAAGGGAAATTGGTGTAAGAAAAGTAGTAGGCGCACAACGTAAGGAGATCATTATGCAGTTTTTAAGCGAATCTGTTTTGATTACATGGGTGGCTTTAATACTTGCCTTTGGATTCACCTGGCTTTTATTGCAGCCGGTAAATAATCTTTCAGGCCAGCATATTTCAATAAGCACTTTGATCACTCCCCAAATAATAATTCCATTATTGGTATTGCCTTTTGTGGTGGGCATAATAAGTGGCATTTATCCAGCCCTATTTATGTCGTCGTTTAAGCCGGTAAGCGTTCTAAAAGGTGTTATTAAGGCGGGTACAGGCAGTATTTCATTCAGGCAGGTGCTTGTCGTTTTTCAGTTTGGTATTTCAATCGTACTCATTATTGCTACCACCGTTGTATTTCAGCAAATAAGCTATATGCAAAACACTTCGCTGGGCTATAACCGGGAGCATGTAATAACAATGCCTTATGCCAGTGCACTGAATAATCAATTTGAAACTTTCCGCTCCAATGTATTGCGCGATGCAAGTGTGGTAAATATGGGGCGGTCATCGCGTATACCCACGGGCAGGTTATTAGACGACCAAGGGGCATCTGTAATGTCGGGCGATAGCCTGAAACCCGTTAATGCAGCCCTGAAATACATTACAGCCGATTATAATTTTATACCAACTTATGGTATAGAAATGGCGGCAGGCAGAAATTTTTCAAACCAGTACGCAACTGACAGCAGTAATTATATTATTAATGAAACAGCTGTACAAATGCTTGGCTGGAAATCACCACAAAAAGCAATAGGGCAGGTTCTTCAATATGGGAATGTAAAAGGCAAAATAATTGGCGTTACAAAAGATTTTCATTTTGAATCTATGCACCAGATAATAGTTCCACTGGTGTTGCTTGTACCCTCTGCTAATAATGGGGGTTTTGGAAACCTGTCAATAAAATTAAGGGGCAATAATATTGAGTCTGCCATCAATGGCATTAAAAAACAATGGGAAGCTTTTTTACCTGAAACACCATTTCAATATACTTTTTTTGATGAGCGTTTTGCACGGCTTTACAAAAGTGAAACACAACAGGGCAGCCTGTTTACCATATTTTCATTCATCGCTATTTTTATCGCTTGTCTTGGGTTGTTTGGCCTGTCGGCATTTATTATAACACAACGCATTAAAGAAATCGGCATCAGAAAAGTACTGGGTGCCAGCGCATCAGAAATTGTGCGCGTACTATCCATTGACTTTTTAAAACTGGTTGCTGTTTCAGCCGTAATCGCCTTACCCGTTGCAGCATTTGTAATGAATAAATGGCTGCAGGATTTCGCTTACCGCATACACATGGCATGGTGGGTGTTTTTAATGGCAGGCGTATTGGCTGCATTAATAGCGTTGATAACCATTAGTTTCCAGGCTATAAAAGCAGCATTGAGTAACCCGGTAAAGAGTTTGAGGACGGAGTGAAGGGACGTGAAAGGTGAAACGTGAAAAGGTTGGAAAGTAATAAATCTTTATTATGTGGAGTGAGTGAACGTCTGCTCGATAACTGGACGAGTGTGCATTCAATCATTCGCTTAGAAAACTGGAAACTATAAACTGGATTTATATGTTCAGGAACTATCTTAAAACTACTTTCCGCAATTTGTGGAAGAACAAAACTTCTTCTGTAATAAATGTGCTTGGCCTTACCATTGGCCTGGGTGGCTGCCTGCTTATTGCATTGTATGTGCAACATGAACTTAGCTATGACAACTTTGAAACAAAGGGCGACAGGATTGTACGCATGATAATGGAGTACAAGTTTGATGGAAGCAGTGATTTGCAGAAAGGTAATTTTACCAGCACTAAGGTGGCGCCAGTATTTAAGCGTACGTTCCCGGAAGTGCAAGCTTCTGCAAGAATGGTGAGGTACGACGAAGTAGTGGGGTACGCTGATAAGCTTTTCAAAGAAAGTTTTATGTATGCAGATTCTACCTTTTTCGATATGTTTTCTTTTAAGCTGCTGCGCGGCGACCCAAAGCAAGCCCTAAATGGCCTTAATAAAGTTGTGCTTACAGAATCTGCAGCCAAAAAATATTTTGGCAACCAGGACCCGGTGGGAAAATTGTTACGGGTAGGCAGCGATAGCAGCATATATCAAATAACCGGCATAATACAGGACTGCCCATCCAATTCGCAAATAAAATTTCAATTTCTTGCATCGTTCTGTTCTACAGGCGAAATACAGGAAGATTCTTACTGGGACGCCAATTTCACCACTTTCCTATTGCTTAAAGACGAAAGATCCATCGCTACACTGCAGGCAAAAATTGCACCCTTCATGAAGAAGGAAATGGCGGGGCAGGGTGCTACAATAAATTTTTTACTGGAGCCTTTCAGGAGCATCCACCTGCATTCAGAATATGGCGGCTTCGAACCAAATAATAACATCAGTTACATCTATATTCTTACGGCAGTGGCTTTGCTTATTTTAATAATAGCATGCTTTACCTATATTAACCTTAGCACAGCACGCGCAATGGAAAGAGCTAAAGAAGTAGGGGTACGAAAAGTGATAGGTGCAGGCAAAAAACAACTCTTCTGGCAGTTTATAGGCGAGTCTGCCATGTTATGCCTCTTATCAGTTATGCTTAGCATCATTGTTGCCGCCATCATTTTGCCATGGTTTAACGGATTGACGGATAAAAAACTACAGGTAGCTGACCTGCTCTCATTACCTTTTATGCTTTCTTCGGCAACTATTGTGGTATTGGTAAGCCTTTTAGCCGGAAGTTATCCCGCTATTATACTTTCAGGTTTTCAGCCGGTAAAAGTTTTAAAGGGGGCATTTAAAAACACTGCCTCGGGACAATGGTTACGAAAATCTCTAATAGTATTCCAGTTTGTTATTTCAGTGTTTCTTATCGTATCAACATTTGTTGTTCAAAAACAATTGTATTTTATACAGCACAAAAGTTTAGGCTTCGACCGCGAACATGTTGTGGTAATGCCTATGGATAGTAAAATGCTTGATAATATCCTGCTGATAAAACAACAGTTTACCTCAATCCCTGGTGTTTTAAGCGTTTCGCGCTGTGTAAGAAACCCAGTTGAAGGCGGCGGCGGTTACAATATGCGCACTGCAGCAATGCCGGAAAAATCTCAAATGAATGTTATTGCCAACCCAATTGACGAGGACTATATAAAAACGACAGGGCTGCAAATTATTGCCGGCAGTAACCTTACAGAACAGGATTCAAAAGATGTTGCCGTTGAGCAGGGAAAAAGAACGTACCATTTTATTTTAAATGAATCCGCAGCAAAGCAATTGGGATGGAAGGCGGGCGAAGCAGTTGGCAAACAGATGTTTTTAGATAACTCACGCCCCGGTATCGTCAGGGGTGTTGTAAAAGATTATCATTTTGAGTCTTTGCATAATCCCATCAAGCCAATGGTGCTTTTTACCGAAATAAGAGGCAGGGAATTGTTAGTTAAGGTACAGGGCGCCAACCTTCCCAAAACAATAGCTTCCCTGGAGGAAAAATGGAAGGCCCTGGTACCCTATATGCCTTTTGAATACCGCTTTATGGATGACGACTATAACAAGCTTTATAACTCTGAGATACGCCTCGGCAAAGTAATGGACATATTTGCCTCGATAGCCATTTTGCTTGCCTGCCTGGGCTTATTTGGCTTGTCTGCTTACAGCGCTCAGCAACGTGTAAAAGAGATCGGCATACGCAAGATCCTGGGAGCCAACCTTGTTAATATTACCGCGATATTATCAAAAGACTTTTTGCTGCTTGTATCCCTTGCATTTGTTATAGCAACCCCGGTTTCATGGTGGGCCATGAACAAATGGCTGCAGGATTATGAATACAGGATAACAATAAATGTATGGCTATTTATTGCAGCGGGATTTGTTACTATTTTAATTACTTTATTAACAGTTAGCTTCCAGGCAATTAAAGCGGCGGTAGCAAATCCTGTGAAGAGTTTGAGAACGGAGTGAAGAGACGTGAAACGTGAAACGTGAAAGGCTATGAGAATGATAAGTTTTTATTATGGGAGTTGATGGCGGTTAGTTCTTATCCATCCTGATAACGGCATTATTCACTATTGCAAAAACAGCTTCGTTCTTTTTAGGGTTAATAGTATATAAACCTGTAAAAGCGCTGAACGCGGGCAGCACAGCATAAGAAGATGAAAAATAATAACAGGGAAACCGCAGGCTTTGGCGGCTACCGGTTTTTAAAACTATCCCGGGATGTATGTGGCCTGAAAAAAAATAATGTTTACCTTTTACTTTGTTGACACTATTGGATGCTTCACTATCTATGTTGGGTTTTCCGTTGTTCAGGTCTTCCATATTATGCACAAAACAAAACCCCCCGATCTGCATACTACTGTCTTTAATTTGAATATCCGCGTGTGCATAATGGCCGTCTTCCAAAATATCATGATTGCCTTTAACAAGATGAATGTGTAATTGCGATACATCCTTTCGCCATCGTGCAAAAAGGTCAACTTCTTTATTCATTTTACTGTGAAACATATCGCCCGCGATAATAAGCTGCGCAGGTTTAAATTGCTGTATGATATGAAATAAACGATGAAGGTCGTCCTTGTAAACGCCTTGTGGAACAGCTATACCTTCTTTACGAAAATGGCCTGTTTTGCCGAGATGCAGATCAGAAACGATCATTGTTTTTTGTTCTTCCCAATACAAGGCGCGTTGTGGTAAAAGCCAGAAAGTGTTATTGTTGATAATATAATGAAGCGGAGCAGCCATCAGGGGCAAATATAGTGTTAAGTCTGGAAGAAGGGAAACCATAGATTTCTGGGAAAGATGCAAATATGCTACTCCCTTTTGTTCAGTAAAAATTTGGATTCTGCTGTTATTTTTTTGTTAGCAAAAATTTGATTATACAGCGCATTTTCAATAACATCTTTACTAATATCTGCAAACATTTTATATTTATAGGCTTCTAAAGTCATAATGAAAAATTCTATCTTAAATGAAGCTAATGTTTCCGTTGTGTGTTTACCTTTCTGCCAAAATCCTTCAAAATCTTGTTTTGTTTGAGTTATCCAATCATTAAATCTATTGTTTAATAATTCATAACATTGATATCTCTGCAATTCTGTCAAAAACCCCAATTGATATGATCTTTTTATTTGGCACAAAATTTTGTGACAATGTTTAAATAAGAAGATGTAACTAACACAAAGACTTTCTTCAGGTTTTTTTTCATCATTCTTGAAGTTTTTTAAAAATTTTGTATAGTCAGAGTTAATATTGTTCAATGCAACAAATGAGGTACATTTTGGATTGTGTGCAAACTGATTTCTAATTTCCATTAATTTAATGAAATGAGAATGATCTTTTTTTTCTATGTCACCTAAGTCTAAGAGAAGATCAATTTTGTTTTTGAAAGAAAGGCTACTTGAAGTATTATCAAGGGTTTTAGTGTCATTTTTTAAAATGCGGAAAATAAATTTCAAAATTTCGGAAGTAAGCGCTTCTTGACGAATTGCATGTTGGAGAATAAAGCTACGAAGCTCTGCATTAAAGGATCTCTTTATTGGCATATTATAAAAATAAAATAACTGTATTTCACATCAAAGTTAACCCAAAAGAAGAATTTATGCTTTCATTCACACCTTCTCAAATGACTTATTGACCAATGACCCAATGACTTAAGATATTAAACGCTTTCCTTCGCTGCCTCGGGTTTGCGGTAGTTTGCAATTATCGCCAGCACCTGCTTAGCTCTTTCCTCAATGGTGTCATAATGCTCGCTTTCCATTAGTGGTTTGCTAACCAATTTGCTGCCCATGCCAACCGCGCATGCACCGGCTTTAAACCATGCTGAAATATTATCCCTGTCCAATTCCACGCCACCTGTTGGCATAAAATACAAACCCGGGAATATTTCTTTTACGGCGCTTATATATGCAGGCGTTAATATACTGCCCGGAAACAATTTAATAAGCTGTGAACCCGTTTGCTCTGCAATCATTATTTCTGTAACAGTCATACAACCCGGTATCCAAAGCAAACCGGCATCCACCGCCATTTTGCCCACTTCCGGTATCATACCGGGGCATACAATAAAATCGGCGCCGGCATCAATATATTTACGCAGGTCGTCAACAGTTTTAATGGTACCTACGCCCAGCAACATATCCTGCATATTGGAATCGCGGGCTGCCTTTACCTGTTGAAAATTTTGGAGCGCCTCGGGGCAACGGTTGGTAAATTCAACAACCTTCATTCCTGAATGATGCAGTGCTTTCAGCACATTTACACAAACAGCCGGGTTTGAACTGGAAAACATTGGCAGTATCCCCTGCTCCTGTATGGCGGCCAATGTTTCAGACTGTGTACGCATGGTCTTTAATTATTTTATATATGTCATTAATTGAATGGTCTGTAAAATCGCCCTGCTCCTGCAATTTTCCAAAAGCAGCAGCAGCAGCATATTCTATAACATTTTCCGGGGTATGATTGTTGTATTCGCCATAGATCAATGCTGCCATAAAACAATCCCCGCTTCCTATTTTATCGAGTATATTATCTGCTTCAAACTCACCAGATATATATAAATTGCTATGTGAATACAGTGTTGCATAATATTTAATTCCCGCAGGTGCTTTATCAAACCGAAAGGTACATGCTACCTTTTTACAAGCGCTGAATTTCTCTTGTATTGCTTCAGAAGTTTTCTTCGCATGCTGAAGGAATGCTTCTTTTGAGTTTTGCGCAAGCAGAGCTTGATCCAGCGGAATACCGAGCAGCATATTGGCTGACCATATATTGCCCATTATTACATTACAATATTCAGCCAAACCAGGCATCACATCCGAAGGATGTTTGCCATATTGCCAAAGTTTTGCACGATAGTTAAGGTCAACAGAAATGGTTATTCCTTTTTTTTGCGCTGCGATCAACGCTTCCCTGCAAACTGCCACAGTATTTTCACCCAATGCGGGGTTTATTGCGGAAAAATGAAACCATCGCACATTTTTTAACACTTCATCCCAGTCAATCATACCGGGCATAAGTTCACCAAAAGAAGAGTATTTACGGTCGTAAATAACACCGCCATGTTTAAGATCAGTGCCCTGCTGAATGTATAGCAGCCCGACTCTTGAGCCGCTAAAACAAACAGCAGAAGTATCAATACTTTTCTCGTGCAGGTATTGTATAATATTTGCTGAGACAGGGTTATCAGGAAGGGCAGTACAATATTTTACCGGGATATTCCATTTAGCCAACGCTACGGCCACATTACACTCTGCACCTGCAAGGTTTATATGTATGTTGTGGTTATGAAGCCACGAAGTATCTGACGGAGGCGACAATCGAAGCATCACTTCACCGAAGCAAAGAACTGGTGCGGGCCCAGCTCCAGCCCCCTCTAAATCTCCTCCATTAGGGGAGACTTTTGACAATGATTCAACTCCTATATCTTTTGTTT